>QKGK01000091.1 GCA_003250455.1 Chloroflexota bacterium
AAACTGCCGGATGGCTCGCTGCTGGTTGATGGACTTTGCCTGATCGAGGACGTGAACAATTACCTGAATTTGGATTTGGAGGACCCTGCATACGATACAATTGCGGGTTACACGCTGGGCAGGATGGGGCGCATTCCAAAGGTACACGACAGCGTCGAGAGCGATAATATTCTGATCCAGGTGGAAGCGATGGATGGATTGCGGATTGACCGTTTGAAATTGACCCGTTTGGATGACAAATCCACCAGTGCACAGGTAGCATCGGAAGGGGAATAGCCGATCCTCGGAAACGAAATCATTTAGAGCAATAATGCCCATTTATCTGGAAATTGTAGTTAATGTCCCTCGAGTGGAGGGCGTTTTTCATTATCACCTGCCTGATAGATTGGAGGGGAAGGTAAAGCCAGGGCATTTGGTGGAAGTGCCCTTTGGGAGGCAAAACGTCCAGGGGGTGGTACTGAGACAGGTTTCAAAACCATCCGTCAGTGAAACGCGCCCTGTTCGGTCGATGATCGATGATCAGGTGGTATTAACTGCAGCGCAACTTGCTCTGGCAGAGCATCTCGCTGAAAGCACGCTGGCACCATTATCTGCATGCATCAACCTGATGCTGCCAGCGGGGTTGGCTCAAATCGGAGATACACAATATTCACCTGGCGGTCGATCGGGATATTCTGGGACGAAACCGCCAACCGATCTCCAGCGAAGGGTGTTGGATTTACTGGCCAAGCGAGGTCCGCTATTGGGACGACAGATCGACCGGTCGATCCCGCGGCAAAGATGGCGCCAGGCAATTCGACCCTTAATCCAACGCGGCCAGATCAACACAAAAGCGGTGCTGCCAGCTCCGAAGGTTCAGCCGAAGTCAGTCAGGACGGTGCGCCTGGCCCGGACACCGGAGATGGTAACGGCCAAAGAGGGGGAACTGGGCCGACAGGGTTCCCAGGCGCGTGAGCGGAGGAAAGCTATCCTGGCCTACCTGCTGGAGGAGCCTGGACCGGTTGAAGTCAGTTGGGTCTATGCTGCCTCGGGCGGCAACTTGCAAGATTTACGCTATCTGGCAGATCGCGATTTAATTATCCTGGGCGAGAGCGAAGTGTGGAGGGACCCACTGGAGGGCCTGGAATTTGTCATCAAGGAACCACCCCGGCTAACCAGAGATCAACAACTCGTATGGGAAGCGGTTTCTGCAGCATTGAAACGGGCTCGGGAGGGGGAGAAAATCCCTGCGCACCTCCTGCATGGGGTGACGGGATCCGGTAAGACGGAGATATACCTGCGAGCAGTGGATGAAGTCATTCGAGCCGGGCAGCAGGCGATCGTTTTGGTGCCTGAGATCGCTTTGACCCCGCAAACGGTGCGTCGCTTCCTGGCCAGATTTCCCGGACAGGTGGGATTGATTCACTCAGGGTTATCGCCAGGAGAACGATACGATACCTGGCGCAGGGCTCGACAGGGAGACTTGGGAGTTATCATTGGACCACGCTCAGCACTGTTTTCCCCGTTGCCCAAACTGGGCTTAATCGTCGTGGATGAGTGCCATGATGATACCTACTACCAGGGGGAAATCCAGCCTTATTACCATGGCAGGCGGATCGCAGTGGCGTATGCCGGGCTGGTGGGAGGAGTTTGTTTACTGGGTTCAGCCACACCAGACCTGGGCAGCCAATACAAAGCTGAGAAGGGTGAATTTCGTTATCTACACCTGCCAGCTCGCATCCTAGCTCACCGGCAGGCGGTTGAGCAGCAGCTAGAGCGGTTTTCAATCCAGCCAAGCGCCTCCCATTTCCAACCGCTTGAACACCAGGTAGAGACGATAGATCTGCCGCCGGTGAAGGTGGTAGACATGCGGGAAGAGTTAAAAGCTGGCAACCGTTCTATCTTCAGTTACGCCCTGCGGGATGCTCTGCACAGGGTGTTGGAGAGCAACCAGCAGGCGATCCTGTTTCTCAACCGGCGGGGAACTGCGACTTATGTTTTCTGTAGGGACTGCGGGCACAGTTTACACTGCCCACGCTGCGACACGCCGCTGACTTTTCACCAGCCCAGGCATTCCCCGGAAGATCTCGCGCCGATATCAAGCATTGAAGCGCTGATGACGGATGCCCATACCCAACCTGAACCTCTTTTAATTTGCCACCACTGCGGCTACCAGCGCAAAATGCCCCGCAAGTGCCCACAGTGCGGTAGCACCCACATTCGGCAATACGGGACCGGGACAGAACGGGTCGAGACTGACCTGCAAAATTTGTTTCCCCAGGCGCGCACATTGCGATGGGATTATGAAACCACCCGCAAGAAGGGCGCTCACGAGATCATCATGAGTCATTTCCTCTCCCATCGCGCCGATGTACTCATCGGCACACAAATGCTGGCTAAGGGATTGGACTTACCCCTGGTAACCCTGGTAGGTGTCGTCCTGGCCGATGTGGGCCTCAACCTGCCAGATTACCATGCCGCTGAACGCACATTTCAGGTCCTGACTCAGGTGGCCGGTCGGGCGGGACGCAGCCCGCTGGGCGGGGAGGTTATCCTGCAGACCTACCAGCCAGACCACTATGTTATCCAAGCAGCAGCAGAGCATGACTTCTTTGCGTTTTATAAGCAGGAACTAGGACAACGACGCAAAATTGGATACCCACCATTTAACCAGCTGGTACGTTTGGAATACAGGCATACCAATCCTGCTCAAGCGGAGCAGGCTGCCCAAACGCTGGCGGGTCAAATTGAGAAGTGGCTGGCGGAGGAGAGCAGGAGTGCAACCCAGATCATCGGTCCTGTCCCCCCTTTCTATGCCCGGTTGAGGGGCAGTTATCGCTGGCAAATTATCTTACGAGGTCCCAATCCTGTTTCACTTTTACGCGGCCGGCAATTGGGGGATTGGAAAGTAGAAGTAAACCCGCCATCCTTGCTATAATATCAAGTACTAAAATGGATTTATTAATGATTCGAACGCTAAAGATGGGCTTTTGGCGATGAATTTGTGAGGAGTTCGTGATGGATCAAATGCGGCGCGAATTATTAACCTGGGACGATGTCGATGCCCTGATCGATCATCTAATCCCCCAATTTGATGGCGGTTTCGATGCCATGGTAATTGTCACCCGGGGAGGTATTGTCCCCGGAGGGATATTAGCGGAAGCGATGGATATCACCCACATTCTCACAGCGGCGGTTGATTTTCCAGCACAGATGAAGGAAACCGGTCTGTATGCCTGGCCGAGATTCATCCAATTTCCCGAAGACGAGCTGCTGCGAGACCGCCGGACACTGATTGTGGATGATGTGTGGGGCTCCGGACGGACGATCACATCTGTGAAGAATCGAGTCGTCGCTGCGGGGGGGTACCCGTTCTCATGCGTATTTCACTTCAACCCGTACCGCAGCCTGTTTAGCGATGCAAAACCCAATTATTATGCTGCTATCACGGATGCTTATATTATTTATCCCTGGGAAATCGACCGCGGTATTGACAGGGTTCTCATGGATCCTACACCCAAACCATCCTCGTAGCGTTATAGAACTATGCCAACCTCAGAGATGAAAATTGCCTTGCTGGGAGATGTGCATGCCAACCTGCCAGCACTGGAAACGGTTATTGCCCACGCAACCAGTCTCGGGGTGGAAGAGTTTTGGAATATCGGGGACTTTGTTGGCTATGGGGCCTTCCCTGACCAGGTCGTGGAGCGGATGCGATCCAAGCAATTTATCAACATAATCGGCAAT
>QKGK01000499.1 GCA_003250455.1 Chloroflexota bacterium
AATTCCGATCACGCCATCTTCATTTTGAGGTTTAGCCGCCCGTGAGGGGGACAAATTTGCCAAAGGCAGCAGTGCCGCCCGGGCAGATTCTCCCAGCAGCATCTCCAATGCATGGTCTGATTCATCGGCATTGCGCAGCATGATCGCATCCACATAATCGCCCAGCGCGGCTGCAATCGCTAATTCCAAATCTTCCGGGACATTTAGCTGCCCGCCAAAGACTTTGGCATCCTGGTTGAGTTTGCCGTCCCTTGCCGCCTGGAGCAGCACTTTTGCGCCGCTGGCATAACCGGAGAGAGACGATTCCGCCTCCTCTAATACCTGCTTTTCCGCCCCCATTCGGGCGATCCCGGTCTCGACCACCCGCAGCTTTTCCTGGGCTTCTCCACGCTCTTGCTGGATTTCCGCTAATTTTTCCCGGATCTCTTTTTCTTCAGCCTGGACTTTGGCATATTTTTCCTGAAGCTTTAATTGGGTATCTTCTGCTGCGCTGATCTCATCCTCAAGCTCTTTGGCAGCGGCCAATGCCGCGTTGATCTGCTCCACCTGGGCTTTCTGCTCCCCTTCCAGCCTTACAATCCGGGATTCCAATTCTTCTTTCCGGGCAGCCAATTCTGCCTGCTTACCGGTTAGTTGGTTTTTTTTTCTTTGCGCATCTGCCTGGGAATCATCCAGTGATTTACGGGCATCTTTCTGGGCAGACAAGGCTTCCCGTGCCTGAGCCAGTTCTCCCTGGGCGACATTGGCCGTTTCCTCAGCTTCCTCCGCCCGCCGCAGATATTCTTCCAGACGGGTTTTCTGCCGGGCAGATTCTTCTTCCAACCGGGTGATTTCTTCTTTCATCCGGTTTTCCTGCTCCTGCAGGGCTCGTTTCCGTTCGCCGCTGACAGCCAGTTCCCGGCTGGTTTCTTCTCTCCGGCTGTGGATCTGCGATAGCTGCCGGTGCCAGGAGTTCAGCTGGGCACGCAGGTTATTGATCCTCTCCCGAATCCCGGAGAGGTCGCCTTCCGTAGTGTCTTGGGCTTGCTTCACCTTGTCCAGGTTTTGGGCAAACTGGTCAACATCCTGCTTTACTTTGAGCAAATCCTTTTGCGCCACATGCCAGTGATAGCCATACCACTCGCGCAGGACGACCTGCAGATCATTCCTGATCTGCTCATATTCTTCTGCGCGCCTTGCCTGACGCCGCAAGCTGCGCAAACGCGGCGACAATTCCGAGAGGATGTCTTCCACGCGTTCCAGATTCCTTTTGGTATTTTCCAGCCGCCGCAGCGCCTGCTCTTTTCGGGAGCGGTACAAGCCGATCCCGGCAGCTTCCTCAAATAGGCGGCGGCGTTCTTCGGCTTTCAGGGTCAGGGCGGCGTCCACCAATCCCTGGCCGATCACAGTATAGGTGCGTTCTGCCAGCCCGGAGTTGGCAAGCAGTTCGTTCACATCTTTCAGCCGGACGCGCTGGTTATTGATCAGGTATTCATTCTGGCCGTCCCGGTAAGCCCGCCGTGTAATGGCCACTTCTGAGAAATCAATTGGCAGCCAGCCATCGCTGTTATCAAAAGTGACCGTTGCAGAGGCCATCCCGGAGCGCGGCCGGGTCTGGGACCCGGAAAAGATCATATCGTCTGTTTTTCGCCCCCGCAGCAGCCGGAAGCTCTGCTCTCCCAACACCCAGCGCAAAGAATCGGCAATGTTCGATTTTCCTGACCCATTTGGGCCAACGATTGCAGTAATATCGCCGGAAAATTCAAATGATGTTTTTGCTGCAAAGGTTTTATAGCCAATCAGCTCCAATGATTTTAAACGGTTGGTCATTAAATTGGTTCACCTTAAATTAGATTGAGCTTATCGAGTGCATCCTGCGCTGCGGTCATGCTGGCTTCATGTTTGCTGGTTCCGGTTCCTCGTCCCATAATTTCCCCTTTACCAATAACCTCAACCTCAAAGATCTTGGCATGGTCGGGACCGCTTTCCCCCACCACAACATAATTTGGTGCTGGATGCCCACCCGATTGGACAACTTCCTGGAGCAGGCTTTTGGGGTCCTTATCACGTTGAGAACGTAAAATGTCCTCCACCGCAACTTCCAATTGCTTTGCGATAAAAGTTACCACGCTGGGGATACCTTTATCCAGGCTGATCGCTCCTACCAAAGCCTCGTAAGCCCCACACAGCATCGCCCGGCGCTTCCTCCCCCCGTTCTCTTCTTCGCCACGCCCCAGCCGAAGTGCCCGTCCAAGCTGGATTTCCCGTCCAAAGTGTGCCAGCTGGTCCGTTTTGACCAGCGCAGCCCTCAGCCGCGTCAGCTCGCCTTCCGCCATTTCGGGGAAGCGGTTATACAGCCACACACCGACAACATAGTCCAATACAGCGTCGCCGAGGAATTCCAGGCGTTCGTTATCCTCAATTGCTTCCGGATGTTCGTTGAGATAAGATCGGTGAGTCAATGCCCGGCTGAGCAGTAAAATATCATCAAACGCCAGCCCAAGGCGGTCTGCGAATTCTTGGGGCAGTTCTACCCCAAATTCTCCCTTGTGATTGTTCATATACCCTCCGAACTAAGGGAGCGCCAACCACCCCACATTGGTTGGGTAGTTTGCGGTCCACAAGTTCATAATAGTTGTTGGAGAATTATATCATCAGACGGATATTTGTTACACATTTACTAAACAAAAAGAGGTGCTAAGATCACGACCTGACTGGATGTATCATCTGGGCTGATCGAAAATTTTATTCTCCTGGATTTGGGCGATACTCCCCCTCCACCCATTCTTCCCCTTCAATGCCGACTTCCTTTTTCCAGACAGGCACTATTTCTTTCAACCGGTCGATCCCATACCGCGCCGCTTCGAATACACCGGTATCCCGGTGGGCCGCCGAACAGGCAATCAGCACTGTTGGAGTGCCCGGGTACAGCCTGCCAATCCGCTGGACGATCGCTACCCCTTCCACCGTCGGCCACTGCTCCCGGATCTCATCGGCAACCTGCTGCATTTTCGCTTCAGCCATCACCGCGTAAGCCTCATATTCCAGGTACTCCGTATCGTGCGGGTTTTCCCTTTTGGTGACCCCCCTGACCATCCCGGTGAAAACACAGGCCGCGCCGGTGCTGGGCAAGGTGATCTTATCGACTAACTCGTTGAGGTCCAACTCCTCCTCGGTGATCGAAAAAATCGTGGGGAAACCGCTGCCCCCCGAAACCGGTGGGAACCAGGCCACTTCCGCCCCTTCCGGGATCACCTGGTCGTCATAAGCATATTCCCGGTTGATCGAGGCCAGGGCATGGTCTGCCAGGGTCTCCAATGGCGGGAATTTCTCAGCCAGGAGCGTACGCAGCCCGGCAATTGTGGTGCCTTCCGGGATCTCAATTTCCGTCCGGTTGGTGCCGGCTTTATCCCGAAAAGTGGCAAAAAATAAAACAGAAATCTTATTCATTAATCACGTCTCCACTCATCCCACCGTGCTTTTCTACCAGGCGAATATTCTGGATGCGCATGGTTTTTTCGGCCGCTTTGGCCATATCGTAGATCGTCAATGCTGCGACGGAAACGGCCGTAAGCGCTTCCATTTCCACACCGGTCTGGCCGCGCGTTTTGGCAGATGCAGTGATCTTTACGCCCGGCAGGGTATCGTCCAGTTCAAAGGATACCGACAAATGCGTCAGGAACAGCGGGTGGCAAAATGGGATCAACTCAGACGTGCGTTTACCGCCGGCGATACCGGCCACCTGGGCAACTGTCAGCACATCCCCTTTTTTGATCGCCCCTTCACGGATCAAGCGCAAAGTCTCAGGCCGCATCGCCACTTCCCCTTTGGCAATCGCGACCCGCTCGGTTTCGGGCTTATCCCCTACGTCCACCATCCGGGCTTTGCCCGATTCATCTACATGGGTCAATTTTGTTTCGCTCATAGTGCAAATTATACTTGATTCATCCAATTCAGCGGTAGTTGCGGGTAAGTTCGTCCAGCAGGGCCATTTCCGCATCCGTCAGCCTGAACTTCATCACGCCAGCAGCCTCTCCAGCATGGGAAACCTTGCTTGCTCCGGGAATCGCCACCACGGTTTCTCCATGGAAGGTCACTGTCCAGTTCAGTGCTACCTGTGCCACACTCACCCCATATTTTTCAGCAAGGGGCTCCAAAGCGGCAATCAGCGGCTCTGTTTCCCTGATTCGCCTGGCAAGCCGCAAGCGCCGTCCAATCGGGGTATGCTTCAAAACTGCCTCATCCCGGTGGAATTTCCCGGAAAGCAAGCCGGAAGCCAGCGGCGACCAGGCAATCACCGTCACCCCAAGCTCTTTGGCCGCATCCAGGATGCCGTTAGTCTCGATGGAGCGCTCCAGCAGGCTGAACTGCACCTGATTTGAGGCCAGGCCCAGCCCTCTGCGGGCCAGCGCTTCGTGGGCCAGCCGGGTTTGATGGGCTGTAAAATTGCTCACACCAACTGCTTTGATCTTTCCCGCTTCCACCAGATCGGCCATGGCATCCATTTGTGCTGGTATCGAAGAAAATGAAAGCGGCTGGTGCACCTGGTGCAGGTCAATCGAATAGCCTTCCAAATACTTCTGCCGCGCAGTGAACGTCCTTCCAATGCTCCCGGCAAATCGGGGGAACGGCCACCATTTGGTTGCAATGATCACTTCCTCATCTTTAATGTGGCCATTCTTCAGAGCATCCCGTAAAGAACGTTCGGATCGCCCGCTGCCATACAATTCAGCAGTATCATACCAATTGATCCCCCCCTCAAAAGCAGTGCGCACGATCGCATCTTTTTCAGATTGGGGAATACCCGGGAACATAAATCGGAACATCCCTTTGCCGCCGGCGAACTGCATCACCCCTAACCCCACAGGTGTAATTTGCAGGTCTGAATTCCCCAGTTTGCGAAGAGGTTCGTGTGTGTTCATTCAATGCTCCATGTTTATCGTTGCGGGGAAATTCCCGATGTACAGTTGTTTTATCCTTCAGGCGGTACCGGTTTTTGGTACACCTGCCAGCGCTTATATTCTACCGCACCCATCCGCTCGGACAATGCCACAGTGTCCGGGTTATCTTCCGAAGTGATCGATAGGTCTGCCCAGGTATACCCTTTCGCCCTGGCCCGTTTTGCCATCTCGTCGAACAGCATCACGGCCACCCCCTTTTTCTGATACTCCGGGAGCACCAATACGCTTTTTACCGTCAGGCTTTTCGGGGTTTGGCGCATTTTGAGCAGCAGCTGAATATAATTCCATGGATACCGCAGCCCATTGACCTCAATGAAAACCTCGTTCAAATTGGGCACACCCGGAAACCAGCCAACGGTCTTCCCATCCACATCTGCAAACAGGATCAGGTCCGGGTCGGCAATCTCCTGGAAGGGTGCCACCATCGCTTCCAGCTGGTCGCGGTGCCAGGGGATGCCGTTATCTTCCCAGGCTAAAGCTTCATTCAACAATATCAGTACCCGGTCTACCTCAGACTGAAAATCGTCCCAGTTGGCTGTGCGGATCTGGATGCGGCCTTTCTTTTGCAGGTGGTTAGCCAGCTTGGACAACCGCTGCATTTCGGAGGAATCCTGCAGGTCAATGGCAAACGCTACGTTGGCCGCCCTGGCCGGCTGAAACCCGATCCGCTCGAAGTAATCCAGGTAATATTCCGGGGTATGCCCGCACATCAAGGCTGGAGGACGGTCCCGTCCGCTCACCAGCAGCCCGTAGGCATCCTCATAATCCAGGTGGAAGGGGCCTAACAGGGTATCCAACTCTCTGGATCGGGCAAACTCCTCCACCTGTGAGATCAACGCCCTTAAGACCTCGTAATCTGGCAAAAATTCGATAAAACCAAAAACGCAATCTTTGCGCCCGCGCTTTTGGTTGGCAAACTGGTCTTCCGCCGCGCAGACTGTCCCCACCATCTCCTTCCCCCGAAAAGCTGCAAAGCACATCGCCTCCCCACGGTGAAAGAATGCTCCTTTTGCCGGGTCGATCAATTTCATCCGCTCCGGGATCAGCGGGGGAACCCACAACGGGTCATCCCGATAGACCTTCCAGGGAAACGTAAGGAATGCCCGCCGCTCCCGCCGCGTTGTCATTGCCTTGATCGTGATCTCGCTCATACAGCCTCCTCTAATTCCGCTGCCCGCCGGGCTTCCAATTCTGCCGTGATCTCGGAAAAATTCTGCCGCGAAAGCGGGTAGCGGATGGCAAACAATATCCCCAAAGCCAACAATACCGCCGGAATTGGCCCCATCGCAATCCGGATGCCCCAAAGGGCGCTCTCAGGCTGCGTGGCAGAGTTGGCAATGTATCCGGTGCGCCCCAGCATTACCAGCACCAGAGGGATAGCGATGGAATTGGCGATCTTATTGGTCAGGATCACCAAACTATAGTACACGCCCTCATGGCGTTCGCCGGTTTTCAGTTCGCCGTACTCAATCGCATCCGGGATGATCGCCCACGGAATCACATGCGCGGCTGCTACGCCAATCCCGGCAAAAAAGCACAGCATCAAAATATACACCAACGGAGAGGCTGGTGTGACCGTGATCAGCACCATTTGCACCAATGCCCAGAACGAAATCCCCCCCACGTAGGCCCAACGTTTATCCCACCGGCGTGAGACGTAATCCCAAAGCGGGAGGGCAAAAATCGCCGTGATGAAGATGGTTGCCATGATCGCGTCGCTGACCTCCTCACGAACAGCCACATATTTGACATAGAACAGCAGCACCGCCTGGACAATATTGACCGAAACCCAGGTGAGCTGATAGATGACCAGGCCGGACAAAAACGGTTTGTTCCCCCGCACAATCCTGAGCGATTCCAACACATTTGGCTGCTTCTGAGTGCTGTATTCCTCCCGTTCTTTGGTCCCCAAAAACACCAGGAACATTGGCGCAGCAGAAATGGCCCCAAATACCAGCCCCATCACGAATACTTTGGGGGCATTTTCCGGGATGAAGTTCCCCACGATCATCAGCGGAACTGTGAAAGCCAGCAAGCTCCCAAATATAGAAAAGAACATCCGGTAGGTCGTCAGGGAAGTGCGCTCATCGTAGTCATTGGTCAGTTCCGGGGTAAGGGCAAAATAGGGCATATAGATCATGGTGGCGGCCGCTTCGTATAGGATATACGCAATCGAGTAATAGATTGCCAGGCTAACATCACTGGTCAATGCCGGGCGGTACCACAGCATGGCAAACATCAGCCCGTAAGGCACCGCCCCAAAGAGCAGATATGGCCGCCGCCGCCCCCACCTGGATCGCGTCCGGTCGGAGATGTAGCCAAAGATCGGGTCGTTGATATAATCCCAGCTTTTCCCGATGAACACGGCGATCGCCGCTGTGCCAGGTTTCAGCCCGACCACATCCACCATATAGATGGCAAAATATGCCCCCAGGATAGTGGAAGTGAGACTGAATCCGGTATCCCCAACGCCATAGAGTAATTTTTGTACGCGCGTGAGTTTTTGGGCCATTGCTCCTCTCCGATCGTATTTTTATGATATCAACAGGAACCCTGAAAATCATAAAAGGATCTTCAGGGTTCCACATGATGAATTGGCTGCTAGATTGGGTTGATCGGTTCCGGGATCCTGAGCACTTCCCCCACTTTAATTGCATCGATGGGTGGCAGATCGTTGTAATAGACGATCACCTTCCATTTGAGCGGGTCTGCGTAATAGCGCAGGGCGATCAAACCCAGGTCGTCTCCCTGCTGGACGGTATGCTGGACCACCTTGGAGCCCCACGGCCCGACAAAATCCAGGTATACGTCGGCGACCTGCCGGTTGGTGAGCGTGCTTTCATCCACCACCAGCCCCATAAATGCTGACCAGGCCATGATCCGGTTGATTTCCTTTTGCGAGACCGGGTTGGGCTGCGGGGCATTCACATCGGGTACCGCTTTATCGGTGATCAGCCCGACAAAATCCGGGTTATTTTGATATTCATGACAGCTGCCCCAGGCCGAGGCGAACTGGTTATAGGTCATTTCTTTATGGTGCCCCTCTTCCCGACGTGAGCCCCACCATAAAGGATCATTCAGGAAAACCTTATTCCCGTCATACCCGGTGACCACCACAAAATGGGTCTTGTCAAAGGAACTTTGCGTGGGCACACCGGAATTATTTTTGGACCAGGCATGATAGTTCACCAGGGCGATAAAAGGTTTGCCATCATCTACCGCCTGATTGAGGAAGGCATGATCGCCATGGTCAAACTTTTTCAGGGTTACGTGAAACTTCCCGGCAGCAAGGAGCAGATCTGTCCGGGAAAGGAAATTGGTTTGCGGCTGGCCGGTCATTTTGAAAATTTCATCAATCGTTTTATGAATGCCAAACGCGTCCAGGACCATTGCAACACAGGCCGCTCCACAGTCAGAAGGAGACCATAAAGCGTCACTATCCCGCTGAGAGCGGTAAGGCACATCCAGTTTCTTTTCCATTTCAACCTCCTGACAAGTGGAGAAAATCTACCTTTATTATATAGAACTATCCCATCAAGGACAATCACATCAATTATGAATTGTGGAGCACACAAGAATATTATGCCTGAAGATATCTTTACATTTCACCTCGAAAATGCTTGACTTTCCACCTGCTTGAACCTATAATAGGCCAGCCTGCCGAGAGGTAGGTATTTTAATGAACAGCATGCTTATTCAAGGAGTTTAACATGACCCCGCTGCCAAAACGTAAGGTATCCAAAGGCCGTCGGGACCGCCGCCGGACACACGATTCGCTCAAAGCGCGCAACCTTGTGGCCTGCCCCAATTGCGGCGAGATGCGCCTGCCCCACCACGTCTGCCCCAGCTGCGGCTTTTACAAAGGCCGTGAAGTTATGGAAGTGGAACGCGAGTAACCATACCAGTATAAATAGAGGTCTTCAGAAGACCACTGGTGTAATCTTGGGAATATTCCCAAACATTGCGCCTTACTGCCAGGAAAATGAGGAAATCGAACTAAGTTCGGTACATCGCCTCATTTTTTTGGTTCCAGGGAATTTCGCCGTCTATTTCCCCCTGACAAACCGGAAGGGCTCAATCAGGGTTGTAATCAACGCAAAGTTGGTATAATATCTTCATTGTTGGGTCTGGGAATTTGGCATCATTTTGCTAAGGGACCCAAATGAGTTCAAGGTTTTATCTAATCCATTGGAGGCACAATGTCAGAGGAAAATCCAGCCCCAGGAAAAACAACCATCGCACCAGATGTCATTTTGGACATTGTCACACTTACCACGCTGAGTATTGAAGGCGTTTCCCGTATGAGCGCACTTCCCCGAGGAATGAACCAATTGTGGAAGCGCGGGCATCAGAGCGACGGCGTTCGGATCGAAGTAATGGCAGCTACTGTCCATGTCGACCTATACCTGATCCTGAAACCCGAGGTTAACGTCCGCCAGGTAAGCCGAAAGGTTCAAAAAGAAGTTTCCCGCGCCATTGAGGAAATGGTTGGCATGACCCCTGGGAAGATCAACATCCACGTAGAAGACATCGACTTTGAGGAAGTAAACCCCGCCTAATGAAACCAAGAACCAAGGCGCGCAGCGTTGCCTTGCAAGCACTTTACGAACTGGACCTCACCGAACACCCGATCGGTACCGTCCTGGAAAACCGCTTCAAGGAGATTGAACTAACCCCAGATTTGCAAGTATTTGCACTGGAAATTGTTCAGGGCGTTGCACCAATCCGCCAGCTTCTCGATGAACACATTGCAGAACATGCGCCTGAATGGCCGATTGACCAGATCTCGATCATTGACCGCAATTTGCTGCGGATTGCGCTGTGGGAATTTGCTATCAAAGGGGAAACCCCGCTCAAAGTAGCCATCAACGAAGCCATAGAATTAGCCAAAAAGTTCGGATCCGACAGCACCCCGCGTTTTGTTAATGGTGTTTTGGGAAGCCTGGCAGCCCAGGAAAATGAGATCCGTATTGCGCTACACAACCGGATCAACCAACAAAATTCCGAAGGGGAGTAAACCATGGACGTCCTTGGTATTGGCCCCCTGGAACTCATCCTGGTACTTGTCCTTGCCTTGCTCATATTTGGGCCGGAAGATCTGGTCAGCGCAGGCAGAAAAATGGGAAGGTTTTTCAACAAGGTGGTCAAGTCCGACACCTGGATGGCCGTCCGTTCCATCAGCCGCGAAATGCGCAATCTGCCCAATAAATTAGCCCGTGAAGCCGAACTGGACGAATTATCCAAAGAACTGAATAAGCAGACCATCGCTCCCCCCACTCACTCAAACCCAGTCCATTCCACCCAAACTTCTGAAACAGGAGACCCGGAGAACCTGAAAGCCTGGACCTCTCCACCTGAACCAAAAGAAAAAAGTGATCAATCTGATGATCCAACAGTCCTCGAACCACCTGATGAAGTTGACAATGAGCAGCGTACAGAATAAGCATATTGGCATTCGATTTGCCTCTCGCACATTGTTATCAGCGGTAATCCTGGTGCTTTTGCTGCTGGGCGGCTGCTCACTGCCCAGGGGTGAACAAATTTCCTTAGGGATAGAAAAAGCACAGATCATATTTTCCATCACCCCCCTACGCCCTCTGGCTGAACAGGATTCTGTGGAACTGGTCATCCGTGATGAAGTAACCGGTCTGCCGTTCAATGAAGAACACATCACACTGGAAAGGCAAGGCAGCGGACAGTTACAGGTCAGCTATCTGGCTCCAGTTGGTACAGTGATCACCTATCGTTACGAAAAACTAACCAGTAATGGTGCCCGCATCCCGGAAGTGACCGTCACCGGAGAACAGGTGCGCTTACGCAGATACCACGTAGCCCAACCTGCCGAACTCATCGAATCGATTGCCGGCTGGGAGGATGACCTCCCCGATCCAGGTGTTGTTGGCAGTATCACTGGCAAGGTTGTCACAGAAGAGCTGGGTTTCCCGGTAAAAGATATTCTCGTGACAGCAGGTGGCGTACAGACCATCACCGATGCAGATGGGTACTTCTCGCTTTTCCCCCTCAGCGCCGGCCTGCACAACCTGATCGCAGTCTCCATGGACGGCCAATTTTTGCCGTCTCAATACAGCGTACAAGTTGGCACCGGACAAGTCACTCCTGCTGATATACAGCTCACGAATACCGGCTGGAAACAGGTTACTTTCAACCTGTCGGTTCCGGAAGACACCATCGAAGGCGCCCCTATCCGGTTGGCAGGAAATCTGCTTTCGCTCGGAAATACTTTTATTGAACTTGGCGGCGGCATGAGCGGGGATACCAAACAGATGCCTCAACTGACGAGAACATCTCAGGGGAACTTCTCGCTCACCCTCACCCTCCCGGCCGGGATCGACATCCGTTATAAGTACACTATGGGAGACGGCTTCTGGAACAGCGACCATGGTATGGATAATAAATTCGTCACCCACCAGTTGATCATTCCTGCTGGATCTGACGATCTGGTCATCGAGGACCAGGTCTACACCTGGAAAACCAGCGAGACAGAAACCATCTGGTTCCGGGCGACAGTGCCGAATACGACTCCCCTGGAAGAATCCATCAGCGTACAGTTTTTACTGGGCACCTGGATGCCTTCTCTCCCCATGTTCAAAATAAACGCAGACACCTGGGCATTCCCGCTGATCAGCCCTCATAATTTCTCTGGCGAGCTGCCCTATCGCTACTGCCGGAACACCCCTTGTACCGGGGTGATCCAGGCAGGGATTGAGCAGCTGGAGAGTCCGCGTCTTACCCTGACCCAATTCTCGGAAACTCACCTGATCAAAGACACGATTTCCGGATGGACATTCCTTCCAGAGGTTACAAACCAGGGCAGTCAGATTCCTGAAAGCCCCCAAAAAGCCAGCGGCTTTATCTCGGGGCTGGCGCTTACCCCATACTACACTCCGACCAATCTGCCTTATATTTCCTCGCTGGTCAATACCAATGATTCGGTATACAACCATATTCTCCTGTCACCTGCCTGGGTCGCCCAATCGCCGTTTAGTCCGGTGCTTTTCGCACCCAGTGCAGAGAAGACCGTCCGCTGGCAGAATATTTCTGCGGAAATTGAAACCGCTCACAACCATGGGTTTTCGGTAAGCCTTTTTCCCCAGGTGATTTTCCCTGGCAACTCGCTGGACTGGTGGACAGCATTTCCGGGTGACAACCAGGTTTACTGGCAGCGCTGGCTGGATCAGTACCGGAATATGGTTTACCAGTACGCCGACCTTGCTGAAGAAGCTAATGCGGAATTTCTGGTGATTGGCGGTAGCTGGCTTACCCCCGCCCTTCCAGTGGGAAGCAATGCAGAAAGCTACCACTTACCAGGGAATATTGAAAGCCTGTGGAAGGAAACCATCAGCGGTATCCGAGATCGCTACCACGGTCAGGTTGCCTGGCAGCTTGATGCGGATGTCGCTCAGGACCCGCCGGCATTTCTTTCGAATGTGGATGCACTGTATTTACAATGGGATATTCCTGCCGAGCCATATACCGATATTTCTGATCTCGCCGCACAGATTGGCGCGGAACTGGACACAATTGCAGAAGCGCTGGCGACAAACCCGGGCAAACCAGTGACCCTCATATTGGCCTACCCATCGATCAGCGGATACAACCAGTCTTGCATCCCTTCCCCCAATGATGAAGGGAACTGCATTAACATAGAAGCCTTATTGCTTGGTCCTTCTGTGGAAAACCCCGCCCTGACAGATCTGGTAAGCCAGGCGGATTATTATCTCGCATTTCTAACGGCGGTGAACCAGCGCACCTGGGTAAAGGGGGTCCTCTCGCAAGGCTATTATCCGGTAAACCAGATCCAGGACACCTCGGCCTCAATCCACGGGAAACCCGCTGAATTTATCTTTGCAAAATGGACAACTCAGGTTTTGGGAAAATAAAGCATGTGCTATAATTTAGATTGATGGAAACAGAAAACACACAACTCATCACCTCTGAAGAAACCACCGTGGACTCCAAGACCAAAATTGGTCTGATTATTGGTGGCATTGTCCTGCTGGCGTTGTTCATCGGGGCGGTCATTTTCTTGCTCAACTCAGATAAAACCCCCACCATCCGGGACATATTTGTGATCCTCCTCGGCTTTGAACTTTTCATCATCGGGTTTACCGCCATCCTGCTCATCGTCCAGACAGCCCGGCTCATCAACATGTTCCAGCACGAGATCAAGCCAGTCCTGGATGCCGCCAACGAAACCATGAGCACATTCCGAGGGACAGCACTCTTCATCAGCGATGCGCTTGTGCAGCCAGTGATCAAGCTCAACGGTTACTTTGCTTCCATCAAACAGGCAGCAGATTTGGTAAAAAACCTGTTCAAATAATCAGGTTATGTAAAGTCTATAAATTGGGATTGCATCGAGCATGCAAACTGGATAACAAAACAAACGTTCCCATAACTCAGAAACTCTAATCAGGAAGGAGCTTTAAAATGTCAGACAATAGCGATTTTGGAAGTTTTCTCTCAGGATTTTTGATCGGTGGTTTGGTTGGCGGTGCAGTTGCACTGCTGCTGGCGCCGCAATCGGGTGAAGAAACCCGCACATTGATCAAAGATAAAAGTGTCGAACTGAAAGACAAAACTGTTACATCTTTGGAAGAGGCCTACGCCAGAGCAGAGCAGGCCGCCGCAGATGCCAGCACACGCGCAGAAGAATTGGCCAAGGTTGCCCAAGCCCGCGCAGAGGAACTCCGCCAGCAAGGCCAGGTAGTCCTCGAAGAGCAGCGCGCCAAACTGAGCAAAACTCTATCCCCCAAGGACGGCGCCGCCGCCGAAGCGCCGAAAAAGGCCGAAAAGATAGACGACACCAAGGAATAGCCTTTTGACAGGCTAAGCCGGGGCGTAAATCAGCATCTCAGGAAAAC
>QKGK01000432.1 GCA_003250455.1 Chloroflexota bacterium
TTGTGTGTGGATGGGCGCCTGCAGGCTGCGGCGGGTGCCCATCACCCGCATCCCCATTGCGGAACATACTTGCCCGACATGCTGGCCGATATTGCCGTATCCCAGGATGAGCACTGTTTTGCCATGCAGACGTATTGCCGGGTTGGGGCCGAAGCGCGGCCGCCAATCCAGTGCCCGGAAGCGGCTCTCAATGGGGATGATCTGCTTGGCAGCGGCAAACAGGAGCATCAGGGCAGATTCTGCTGTAGTGAAAGCATTATGGTGCAGGTTGTGGACGCTGATCTGCGGGTAATGTGCCATCAGTTCAACTGTTTTTTCGGGCAGCCCGGCCCAGGGGATCAGCAAGGTGTTCAGCTGCGGGCTGGCCTCCAATTGTTCGGTGGTGGGGTTCCCGGAGATGAGAATTGCATAGTTGGCTGGCTGGGGAATCTCGCTGCCGGTCTGGATGGTGATCTCTGGGTCCAATGTATCCAGCAGCACCTGCCAGGCAGAGTCATCCGCTTCTCGCGGATAGATGCTGTTGGCAGAGCCGGGATAATAGGCAACCAGGGACATAACTTACCTCGCCAGCTGCACGCGGCGGAAGGTCTCGCCAAATTCAAAGGACATGCGTTCGGCCACATCCCGGCCGCGCTGGCGGATGGCTTCGGGCAGGTCTTCCATGTGCCCGATCTGGCTGGCGTGCGCCTGGAGGGATTGGATCTTTTTCTCGATGGTGCTGGAAATATCCACCCAGTAATTGGGCTGTTCGCTGAAGATCAGGAAGATGTCGAGTACATTGTGCGGTTCCAGCCCTTCGGCTTCCTGCGTCGGGTAGTTCAGCCGGTCGCGCGCCAGGGGGAAGACTGCGTCCAGGGTGGCATCGCCGACGGTGCGGTGGTCGCGGTGGTTAAGTCGCTGGTTGGCGACAATGCGGGCGGTGGGGTCGTGCGTGAGGAGCACATCCGGCCGGTAGGTGCGGATCTGACGGACGATCAGCTCGCGCAGGTGGTCGTTGTTCTCGATCTCACCATCCGGTTGGTGGAGGAACACCAGCCGTGAAACGCCAACGGCATCGGCGGCTTTTTGCTGTTCCTGTTCCCGCAGGGCGACAAGCTTTTCGCGGGTCATTTCTTTTTCAGCGCTGCCTTTGCTCCCATCGGTGACGATCACATAAGTGACTTCGGCGCCCTGGGCTGCCCACAGGGCTACGGTTCCGGCGGCGCCAAATTCAGGGTCGTCGGGATGGGCTACAATCACAAGCACTCGTTCTGGTTGGGGAAAATTATTTTTCATGAGGGAACTCCCAGGGGGTGTATATTGCCTCATTATACAGGGTTTGAGGCAGGGGAGGGAAAAGAAAGGGTATATTTGGAGATTTATTCTTAAAAAGGAGATGTTAAACCGAATTTTGGATGCGTAATTTCCGAAAAAAAGCCATTTTTCCCTGATTCGTATGGGATTCGTAGGGTTTTCGGGGCTGAATCAGGGAAAAAGCGTCAAGCAGTCCCTGAGAGCGGGTGATAAGATAAAGCCACGTAGGGTAAATACTTCTCCTCCTCCTAGACAAGGGCCGGGCATAGAAACCCGGTTCTTGCCTTTTAACCGGCAGAAGCAGGGGCAAACAATGGAAAACCAGGAATTCTTACAGGTATTTGACGAAGCGGTTGTTTTCGTCCACCAGGATGAATGTGGGTTTGATCGGCTCGTCGGTGACGGCAAAGGCCATGATGATGATCTCTTCGCCGGGACGGATCAGGTGGGCGGCAGCGCCGTTCATGCAGATACAGCCCGCCCCGGGTTCGCCCTCGATGACATAAGTTTCCAGGCGCGCCCCGGAAGTGTTGGAGGCTACCAGCACTTTTTCCCCAGGCCAGATGTCGGCTTTTTTCAGCAAATCCGGGTCGATGGTGATGCTGCCAATGTAGTTCAGGTTGGCATCGGTCACGGTGGCTTTATGGATTTTGGAACGGACTACTATTCGCATAAGGGGTACACCAAAATTAGATTCAGATCGGTCATCCAGGCTGGATGTCGACATATTTTACATCATTTCGAATATTATAGCGAAAATTGGGAAAGCACCTGCCGGTTAAAAAGAATAGAACCCGGGAGTAGCGGGCTCTATTCTTCTGGGTTACCCCAAGTGTTGATTATCTTGCTCAAACAATTCTGGGAGTTGTTCGAACTGCTATTAAATACGAAGAAGGCTGAAAATCATTACAAAATTACAAATGAATTTCATGAGATTTCTGACCAATTTTTTTAAACCCCCGAAAAGACCGAACCTGCCACTAATCCGGTTACCTCCGTTATAATGGGGGTAGAAGGAGCTATTTAACCGAGGAGAGTAAAATGCCATTAGATATTGTTGTTGGAGCGCAATGGGGTGATGAAGGAAAAGGCCGGATGGTGGACCTGTTCGCCGAGAAGGCCAGTATCGTTGCCCGCTACAGTGGCGGAGACAACGCCGGTCATACCGTCACGGTTGGCGAGAAGATCTTCAAGCTCCACCTGGTTCCCTCCGGGCTGGCCCGTCCGCACACGGTGGGCATCCTGGGGAACGGAGTGGTGATCAACCCCAATACGCTGCTAAAAGAAATGAATATGCTGCGGGATGGCGGGCTGGAGATCAACCCGTCCCGGCTGGTGATCTCTCCCAATGCTCATTTGATCACACCCGTCCACCGGGCACTGGATGCCGCCCAGGAAGCCCAGCGCGGCAAAGACCAGATCGGGACGACCCTGCGCGGGATCGGCCCGGCGTATATGGATAAATCCGCACGGCGCGGGCTGCGCGCCGTCGAGATGCTGGATGAAGAAGCCTTTGCAGACGCCATCCAGATGCATGTCAATTTTGCCAATAAAGAACTGACCGGGGTCTATGGGGCTGAACCGTTAGACCCGGACATGGTTGCTGCCGAATATCTGGAATATGCCCGGAAGCTCAAGGCGTATATCGGCGATGCCAGCGGGATGATCGAACGCGCCCTGCAAGACCGCCAGTATGTGCTGGCCGAAGGCGCTCAGGGTACGCTGCTTGACCTTGACCAGGGCACCTATCCGTTCGTGACCAGCTCTAACCCGACCGCGCCTGGCGCGCTGGTGGGTTTGGGGGTTGGTCCAGCCTGGGTGCACGAGATCGTCGGGGTGACCAAAGCCTTCCAGACCCGTGTGGGCGAAGGCGGCTTCCCCACCGAACTGAGCGGCGAGATGGCCACCCGTTTGCGCGGTACCGGCGCGAATCCCTGGGACGAGTACGGTACCACCACCGGGCGGCCGCGCCGGGTGGGCTGGCTGGATATGGTGCTGCTGCGCTATGCCATGCGGGTGAACACGTTTACCGCCCTGGCGCTGACCAAGCTGGATATCCTTTCCGGGCTGCCGACCATCAAGCTGTGTGTAGGCTACCGCCGGGATGGCAAAACGTTTGCCGACCTGCCTTTGGGTCTGCACGAAATTGATACCTTCACACCTGTTTACGATGAAATGCCCGGTTGGGAAGAAGACATCCAGTCGGCGCGCACCCCGGATGACCTCCCCCCGCAGGCGCTTGCCTATATCCGTGCAATCGAAAAATCTGCCGGGATCCATGTTGGGTGGGTTTCGGTTGGGCCTGAACGGGATCAGATGGTATCATTTGCGGATGCATAAACAACTGACCTCTGGCCTGGTTGGATTAACACTGTTAAGTGTGGCGCTGGCGATTCTGGCTGCCTGCGCG
>QKGK01000261.1 GCA_003250455.1 Chloroflexota bacterium
GGTGCTTGCGAAGCAGGCGGGAAGGGGTTGTCCAAAATAAAATACCATTATCAATCACTCATGTAAGTAGAATAGTATTATCTGTAAGCTGTCACTTCCGCGTGACCGGGATCATCCTCCCTGGCCCAAATGCCTTCTCGCTGACCTTGAGCACGATGCCCGATTGGGCGCGCTTGTGTTCGGCGGCGCGCATCGCCGGGCTGCTGCGGTTGGCGCGTACCAGCTCTTCCACTTTTGGTGCAATCTCGTCATAGTCGAAGGGGTCCACCTGGCCGGGGCTGAGTTCGGCGGAGGGGGGGCGTTCCAGGCAAAAGGCCGGGATGACCGGCTGTTGGGTGTTGATCCACCGGGCCAGTTCGTACACCTGTGGTTTGGTCAGGTCGGCAATTGGGCAGATCGTCCCGGCGGTATCGCCGTATAGGGTGGCGTAGCCCAGGGCTGCCTCGGTCTTGTTGCCGGTGTTGATCAGCATCCCCCCATAGCGGTTGACATAGCCCATCAGGATCAGCATGCGGATGCGCGCCTGCACGTTCTCTGCGCCGGTGCCGGAATCCAGCAGGTGCGGGAGGCTGCTCTCGGCGGCGGCATGCAATGGCTCAATGGGGACCACCTCGATGTCAATTCCCAGGTTGGCGGCCAGTACTTGCGCTGCCTGGGTGGAGCGCGGATCGGTGTGGCGGGAGGGCATCGCAATGCCCATCACCCGGTCGGGTCCGAGGGCGTGGACGGTCAGGGCGGCGGTCAGGGCAGAGTCGATCCCGCCGGAGAGACCGATGAAGGCGCGTGGGATCCCATTCTTGTCGGCAAAATCCCGGATGCCCAGGGCGAGCGCCTCGTAGAGCATTCGCTGCCGCTCCCAGGAAGGTGCTGCGATGGTGGTGAGGTCGGCAAAATCAATGGTTTTGATGTCTTCCTCGAAAGCCGCAAGCTGGGCCACATAGCGGCCTTGTGCATCCAGGGCAAAGCTGCGTCCATCGTAGATCAGGGCATCGTTACCGCCCATCAGGTTGAGGCATATGATTGTTTTGCCGGGCTGCCGGGCGGCGGCGAATCGTTGGGGGTAGATTCCCTGGGTGTAGGGAGATGCGTCCAGGCAGAGGATCAGGTCGGCTGGTGGGTCTGACGCAGGGGGATCTCCCACCAATACAAGCACTTTTTTGCCGTTGATCTCAACTGGGGCTGGGGGTTTGCCGGGCAAAAACCAGCGCGGGGCAAAGTGGATATCCTGCGCCGGTAGCTGCTGCTGGGTGGAGACGACCGTCACCACACCGCCTTGCAGCAGCACGGCGGCGTTGAGCAGGCCGGCGTGCCCCGGTGGGATTTTGGAAGCTGTGGGATCGGCGGTAAGGATCGTGCCCACAAGGATGGGCGGCAGGCCTGCGGTGCGCTCGGCCAGGTCCCGGGTGGCATCGGCGACGGCCGCAATGAACCCGGCGTCCAGCAGGATGTCCTGCGGGTGACAGCCGGGAATGGCCATCTGCGGCAATGCGATCAGGTCTGCGCCACTTACCGCGGCTTGCTGCGCCGCCTGGACGCATTTTTCCACGTTCCCGGGCAGGTCCCCCACGGTCGGGTTGATCTGCGCCAGGGAGAGCTTCACCGCTGCTCACATTCTGCGGCTACTGCTTCCAGCAGGTTGAGGGCAGCCATCACCGAATCGCGCTGTAAGCAAACCGCATCCCCGAGCATAAAGGTGCGGTAGCCCAGGGAAATCAGGAAGGCCGCATCACTGATGTCGGCGCTGTTGGGGACCGGGTGAAAGGCCAGCGAGTCGAATACCCGGCTGGCGACAATAGCGGTCGGGTCTGCCTGGATGATCTCGCGCAAGGCGCAGATGATCATGTGAGGCTTGGGCACTTCCACATACAGGTCGCCGCGGGCGGCCATCAGGCGGCCGAATTCCGCCCGGTGTTTTTGAATATACGCCAGCCCCTTCTGGGTCTCGATCTTCTGGATCACCTCGGCATCCGGCATGATCTGGCGCACCTTGGAGACATCTTCCGGCCCTTCCACATAGGAGAGCATTACCCGGTTTTGCCCGGTATCGTTCATCGCTTCCAGGTAAGCAATATCGGTTGGGGTCAGATAGCTTTTTATCTTGAGTGAGGGGTGGACAATATTGATCGACTCGCCAGGGCCGATCATGCGGCGCGGGCCGTCCTGCAGGATCAGGCGGTCACCGTCCACCGCCACCACGCGGGCATGCTCGGTGCCATCGTTGAAAAATGCGTCCACGGGGGTATCCACTTCGATGTGGTGGGAGATACGCACTTCGGTAAATGGCGGCATTGCAGTCCCCACCACGCGCAGCTGGCGGCCTTTCAGGTCGACCCACAGCGGTTTATCCAGATGGGCAAACCGTTCCAGCGCTTCTGCCGGGCCGCCCCGCACGGGCATGACAATATTCAGCCGCAAGCCGGAAACCAGCGGGTGTGCGGCTACCTCGTCCAGAAAGTCTGCATAGGGTGGGGCGGTGACGATCGCCTGCACCTTTGCCATTTTTCCCTCCTAGATTTTCAACGTTGTACCGCAGTAAGGGCAGGAGAACATCCCAGCCGAATCCACCGGGATGGGGCCGCCGCAACGCGGGCAGATCATTTCGATCGGCTTGCTCACCTGGAGTACCTTATCCTCGTCCTGACGGGCGCGCATGTTGTCCTGGAAATCCGGGAAGTGTCCCCAGGCACGTGCGATCAGCCCCATGGCGTAGTCCACGGCACGCTGCTCGTCCTCAATGTGGAAGATCTTCTGCGCTCCGATGGCTTTGCCCCACTGCTCGTCGATCATGTCGCCGCGTGTGCCGGTGGGACGGCGCAGGAACCAGGTGTTCCAGGTTTCGGTTAATTTCTGCCACTCCTTGATCGCGTTCAGGTCTTTGCCGGGCTTATCACCCAGGTATTGGTTGACCAGTGTGCCTGGAATGGACTCGTGCATGTTGATGTCGCCAAAAACGACCATAAAGGGCGGCTCTTCCAGTTTGGGAATGGTCACATGGGTGTTGACCCAATGGGCGAAGAGGCCGTAACTTTCGGGGGCATCGCCGCCACCTCCTTCACCATACAGTGATTTGAGCAGCTGCTCCAGGTCGAACCCGCTGGCAAACGTAGTCACCTGCAGCGGCCACTGGTCTACCCGGGCATCCCCGATGGCTGCAAAGCAGATCTCCAGGTCCGGGCGGTATTGGGAAAGCGTGTTGTACAGCAGCGGCAGGCGGTCGAAGATCTCGAACGGCCAGGAGGCCATTGAGCCGGTCACGTCCACGGCGATGATCAGCGGATTTTTGGATTCCGTGCTGATGTGTTTTTTTGGTGTGGTGATCTTTTCGTTGGGGAGGCCGCGTTTTTCATAGGTGCGCGGCCCGGCTGTTTTTGCCCGAGTGGCGGCTGTCTTTCGTTTGTCTGCGCCGGTGCTGGCATAGCGGTAGGAGGCGTCTCCATACCACGAGCTGGTGTCTTCATCCCAAGAATACATTCCTTAATTGCTCCTTTCAGTCACAATGGTTTCTAATGCTAATGTCTGCAGGCCGAAATTCTCCCGGAAACGGGCATCCAGCCGGTTTGCTTGCAAATAGTCTGTCACCTTATCGGGCAGCAGGGATTGCCAGTCGTCCCCGCGGGCAATGGCCTTGCGCACCTGTGTCCCGCTGACAGCGACCTGTTCCTCTTTTGCCAGCATCTCCACAGGCCGTTTTACAGAGTAGAC
>QKGK01000122.1 GCA_003250455.1 Chloroflexota bacterium
CATTCCTTTAGGGATGAAGAATGGATGAAATACGTTTATTCAATTGTTATTTATTATTTTAATTTGACAAATATCAAATTAAAATATATAATTTGATTTGATATTAACAACAGAGGTGTTGTATGAAAAAGAGAGACAACCAATTTTATCAACAATTCCAGGCTGTTTTTTCCAGCAGCGCGCCGGAGATAGCCCGCCTGGCGGCTGGCTTCCAACTCATCCTTGAACACGAATTAGCTAACGCTAAGCACGAGATGGAGCTGCTTCGGGCGCTGGGGGACCGGGACGGGTTGATCAAGGAACAAATTAAGCATAACACAATCCAGCATGCCGCATCCATTTTTTCGGATTGCTATTTCCGGGCGACAGGAGAGCCCTGGACACCACAGGAGGAAGCGCATGCCTGAGACCAATTATGAACTGAACCTGGAAGCCCGCGCCAACCTGTTCAAGGCGTTGGGACATCCCATCCGCTTGCTGATTCTCAACCTGATCAAGATCAACCCGCGGCATGGGCAGGAGCTGGCGGAGATCCTCCGGCTGAATCCTGCGACCATCTCGCATCATCTTAAGATCCTGACGGAAAATGGGTTGCTGGAATCCAAAAAAGACCAGTATTACCAGACCTATTCCCTGGTGGAGGAAAAGCTCGACAAGCCCCTGGCCGACCTGGTGCACCTGCCGCAGCCTGAACTGTTCTCCGGCGTGGAGCAGGATGCCTACCGTGAGAAGGTGCTGCGCACCTTTTTCCGGCATGGACGGCTGAAGCAGATCCCCGCACAGCGTAAAAAATCGTTGGTGGTCTTTGAAAAAATCGTGGAATCGTTTGAGCCTCAGCGTGCCTATACCGAGCGGGAGGTCAACCATATCCTGCTGGATTTCAATGACGATGTCGCTTCGCTGCGCCGGGCGCTGATTGAGGAAAAGCTGATGACGAGGGATAAAGGTATTTATACGCGGGTGGAAAAATAACCAAAGGGGGAGCATCAATTATTAAACAGAAGAGGGTGAATTCCCAAAGGATCTCACCCTCTTTTAAGTTAAAAATCAGTTGACTTACATATAGATCAATATCTGCGCTTTGAGCTTGCCAATCAGGGCCACATCCCCATGTTTGAGCGGGTAGGGCTGGTTGGGGGTCAGCCTTTCCCCTGCAAGCCAGGTGCCATTAGCGGAACCCAGGTCGGTGATGGTCACCTGGTTCATCTGGACAGAGATGGAAGCATGCAGGCGGGAGATGCCCCATTCATACGCTTTGAATGGGCTCAGGTCGATATCCGGGAGGATCGGCTGGGAGTGGTGCTTCCGCCCGATCAGATATTCGCGGTTGAGGTCCAGGTCCAGCACCTGGCCGGTATCTACAAAATGGAGGCATACCACCGAATCCTGTTCTCCCAATTTGTGACTCGGCGGCGCCCACGAGGCCACCCGGTCACTGGAAAGTTTCAGATCGTTCAGGGAGGCGGTGGGGAGTTTGGCGGTTTTGGATTTGATCCGGATCTTGATCAGGTCTTTGAGCATATCGCTGACCTGGGGGTAGCGTTCTTCGGGGTTCTTGCGGGTCGCCCGGATCACGATTTCGGCGATCTCATCGGGAATCTCCGGATAATATTCCTGTGGGGATGGCATATCGTTGGTGGCGTGCTGGAGCGACATTGAGACTGCATCCCTGGCGGTGTACGGTCTGCGCCCGGTGAGCATCTCAAAAAAGATCACTCCCAGGGAGTACTGGTCAGAGCGGGGCTGCGCGCCGCGCCCCAGGGCCTGTTCCGGAGAGATATACGCGGGAGTGCCTTCCACGGGCTGATCTCTTTTACCTTCCGTTGCATCGCTAAATTGGGCCAACCCGAAGTCGGTCAGCACCACCCGTCCAGAGTTTTCCAGGATCACATTGCCGGGCTTGATATCCCGGTGGATGATATTGTTGCGGTGGGCAAAGGAAAGCGCCAGCCCGAGGCTGTAGATCGTCCTCAAGGTGTGGGTGATCGGGATCCTGGTTTGGGAGCGGTTATATTCAAAAATAAATTGTTTCAGGGTTTTTCCGCCAATGTACTCCATGACGATATAGGGAAAGTTGGGTGTTATTGACGCGTCGTACACCTGAACGATGTTTGGGTGTCGTAAAACTGCCAGGTTTTGAGCTTCATTTTTGAACAGTTCAATGAATTTTTCATCTTCAAGGGAATCGGGATTTAAAATCTTGATCGCAGCGTTGCGATGCAGGTCGGGGTGATAGGCTTTATAAACTTTTGCCATGCCCCCTTCGCCCAAAAATTCGGTCAGATTGTATTTTCCAATCGTGGAGCCAACAAACGCGTCTGTGGTATTCATGTAGCGTGACCTCGGATGATAAAACCAATTGGATACACAAAATGTTTGGTCTGTGATGCATTGGGAGCCAGCGAAGGCTGCAAATCCCCGAAATGATACCAATGGTATTAATGTCATTATACCCGATACTCTGGCAGGCGTCCGAAATCCAGTGAACAGCCGATGTTGGATCATCTGGCTGGCTTACCAGTTGGTCTGATCTGGGATACAATTTCGCCATGCAGAACGCCTATATCTCCCAATTTATGCTCGACCCTGAAATTCATTTCCTCAATCACGGCTCATTTGGCGCCTGTCCGCGTCCCGTTTTTGAGCAGTTGGTTGCCTGGCAGACCCGCCTGGAAAGGCAGCCTGTGAAGCTGCTCGGCAGGGAGATCACCGCCGAGATGCACACCGCCCGCTCGGCGTTGGCCGGACTGCTGCACTGCGCTGCTGATGAAGTTGTCTTTTTCCCCAACCCGACCACGGCGATCAATATGGTGGTGCGTAGCCTGGATCTGAAAGCGGGGGATGAGGTGCTGACCACCAACCATGAATACGGCGCGATGGACCGTACCTGGCGTTTTGTCGCTGCCCTGCGGGGTTTTGCTTACCGTCACACACCAATCCTTTTACCGGTGACCACACACCAGGCATTTGTAGAGCAGTTCTGGGCCGGCGTGACCCCGTCCACGCGGGTGATCTTCCTCAGCCATATCACCAGCCAGACGGCGCTGATCTTCCCGGTGAAGGAGATCATCCGGCGCGCCAGACAAGCGGGCATCCTTACCGTCATCGACGGGGCGCACGCGCCCGGACAAATCTCACTGGATTTGCACGATCTCCAGCCTGATATCTACACCGGGGCATGCCATAAATGGCTGTGCGCCCCGAAAGGTGCGGCCTTTCTGTATGCTGCACCAGCCATCCAGCCGCTTCTCGACCCCCTGGTGGTCAGTTGGGGCTACCAGGCCGAAAAGCCTTCCGCTTCCCAATTTGTGGACTACCATGAATGGCAGGGCACCCGTGATATGTCTGCCTACCTGAGCGTGCCCGCTGCCATCCGCTTCCAGCAGTCCCCCGAATGGCAGACTGCCCGCGCCAAAAGTCGGGAGATGCTGCAATCCGTCCGGAGTGAGCTGCACGCCCTCACCTGCCAGGAGGCGATCTGCCCGGATGGGCCGGAATGGCTGGGTCAGATGGCGGCCATCCCGCTGGCGGAGGTGGACGTGGACGAGTTCAAAGCCCGGCTGTACGACGAATTCCGCGTGGAAGTGCCGGTCTACCGCTGGGAAGGGCGGCCTTTCCTGCGCGTGTCGGTGCAGGCCTATAACACCCAGGAAGACCTGGATGCTTTGGTCGCTGGCGTTAAAACGATTTTATTCGGGGG
>QKGK01000127.1 GCA_003250455.1 Chloroflexota bacterium
CCAGCTGGCTGTTATCGCCAGTCCCTACCGGGCTTTCCAGAGACATGGGCTCTTCGGCAGTGCGCAGGGTCTTTTCCACCTTGGTGGTGGCCCGGTTCCAGCGGCGGCGCAGCGCCAGGGGGAGTTCCTCTTCCTTTTCCAGCGCCGAACGGATGGCATCTGCGTGTTCCGGCTCCAAAAAGCCGGATTCCAGGGCCAGTTCCTCACTGCGCGGCTCCCGGCCCAACTTCTGGGTCAGCTCACGCTGGGTGCGCATCAGCCGCTGGATGGATTCCAGTAAATGTACCGGGATGCGGATCGTGCGGGCCTGGTCAGCAATCGAACGCGTGATCGCCTGGCGAATCCACCAGGTGGCGTAGGTGCTGAACTTGAACCCGCGGGTGACGTCAAATTTGTGCACTGCCCGCAGCAGGCCGATGTTGCCTTCCTGGATCAGGTCTTCAAAAGAACTGCCCCGCCCGACAAAGCGCTTGGCAATGCTCACCACCAGGCGCAGGTTGGCGCTGATGATCGCCTCCTGGGCATTATTGGCCCGCAGGCGGGTGGCCTTGACATGCAGCTGCAGGGAAGTATCTTCCGGTAAGTAGCGCGGGAAAGACCGCCGGGAAGGCAGTTTGTTTTTTCCCTGGTACGAGGTTTTGATCCATCTGGCGGTCTCATAGGGCATCAGGTAGATGATCACAAAGACCTTATAGGCAGTCCGGGCAATCTCGTCCCAGTCTTCGTCCCGCGACCACAGCCCGTTATCCAGGTAGTTGCGCAAATAGGCTTCACGGCGGAGCTGCCAACCATACTGGAGCTGCTGGGCTTCATCCAGCAGCCTGATAAAGTCCGGCGGTTCCTGGTGTATATCGGCTGTATCTTCCAGAATATGCTTCCAGAGCATTTTCAGGTCTTGATACAGCAAACGAAAGGTGGATTCCAGGGTGGTATCCTGGTTGGCTTTAGGGTCCTGCTTGCGAGCCTGATCAAATAATTTGGGCGCTTCCAGTTGGGTTGCCAGCCAGAATTCATGGTCGACATCCAGCAGGTCCACCTGCCCGATCTCTTTCAGATAGAGGCGCACAGGGTCATCGCTGGTCTCGGTGGAAATTTTGGGGATCGGCACACGGTCGGCGTTACGCTGCTCCTGGGCGCGCTCCATCCGCTGGATCTCATCGGCAAGAGCGACTTCCTGGGCAAGTTCTTCGCTCAGCTTTTCGTCGACTTCCTCGTCATCCAGATCCAGGTCATCGATTTCATCCAGAAGATCCTCATCTGAATTTATGTCCTCGTCATCTTCATACATCTCGTCGTCAAATTCAGATTCGTTTTCCTCGTGTTTGGCCATGTTTTATACCTTTAAAATTACCTTTATTTTCAAACAGTTCCAATTTTTATACCAGAGCGCTAACAGACCGGGTAAAAAGGGTCAGGGTTTCACGGATTTCAGGTCAGGCGATACCAGCGCTTTTTGGATGCGCAGAAGTGTCTGCGAATTTTTCTGAATGATGTAATTATACTGAAGAAGTTCATCCGGGTTGTGCGCCTGGGCTTCCTCCATCAAAAAGCGGATCTGGTTATTGCTGGACTGCAGCTTGGTCTCACGCATGCGCAGAATCGTGCGGATTAGATCCTGGATAATTTCGTCCGGCTCTATGGAGACCGATTCGGACTTTTTCAGCACTGCTTCGGCCTGCTCCAGCAGGGAGAAGGGGATATGGTCGAGGGCAAAACTGACCGGGTGAAGCGTATCCTGGTCCACCGACTGCAGCACTGCCTTGAGAAACTCCTGGTGCACGGTGTTCTGGAAATCTTCTTCAGAAAGCGGCAGCAAGTCGGCGGCTTTCAGCGCCCGGTTAATTTTATAGAGCATTTCGGGTTGGCGCATTAAAAACGAGAGACTGTGTTCCTCCAGCTTGTAAAGCATGTGGGCCTTGCCCGTCTCCGGGGATGCCACCCACTCTGCCGCCGGGTCTTTTTGCGGAGTTTCCACCTCAGCGTCCTGGGTTGGCCGGCGGCGGATCGGCTTGCGGCGGGGGGCGGTGGGCTGTGCCACCAGGGTGCGCTCATCCACCCGCAGCAGGCGGGCAAGCTGCTGACGATAGGTATCGCGTTCGATCGCATTGGGCAGGTCGCGGATCAGCGGGAGCACCTGTTCCGCGATTTCAGTTTTCACTTTCGGGTCGTTCAGGTTTTGGCCTTCGGCCAGGGTGTGCATCACATGCGCCACAATCGGCTGGGCTTCTTCGATCAGCCTGGCCCACAAAGCCGGGTCTTCCTGCACCACTTCATCCGGGTCTTTTTCGTCCGGCAGGGTGCTGACGCGGATATCGGCATTCAGGCGTGCCTCCGAGCGCAGCAAACCGCGGGCATCGAAGGTCATTTCGGTTTCCCGGTCCAGGGTTTGGCGCGCCACTTCAAGGCCGCGCAGGGTGGCCTTGACCCCAGCCGCATCTGCATCCAGGGCCAGCACGATCCGGCGGGTCAGCCGCTTGAGCTGGGTGAGCTGCCCCTCGGTGAGCGCCGTGCCCATCGGGGAGACCAGGTTAGTAAACCCGGCCTGGTAGGGGGCAATCACGTCCAGGTAGCCCTCCACAATCACCACCTGGTCTTCCGCCCGGATGCTGCGGCGGGCTTTATCCAGCCCGTAGAGCAGGTCACTTTTGTCAAACAGCGCTGTCTGGGGGGAATTGAGATACTTGGGCATATCATCCGGGGTCAGGGCGCGTGCGCCATACCCGGCCATCCGTCCGCGCCCGTCGCGGATCGGGAAGATCGCCCGGTTGCGGAAGCGGTCGTACAGACTGCCATCGTCACGGGCAGAGGCCAACCCGGCATCCACCAGTTCTTCTCTGGTGTAGCCTTTCTCTAAAAAGTAGGGGTACATATCCTCCCAGCCGGGAGGGGCATAGCCGAGCTCAAAGACCTCGATGGTCTCATCTGTCAGACCGCGCCCATGCAGATAGTCCAGCGCGTTCTTTCCGGCGGGATGGTTGAAAAGCTGGTGCCTGAAGTAAGTGGTGGCTTCTTCCAGCAACTGGCGCAGGCGGTCGTACTCCTCGCGCTGCTCGGTCTCTTCCGGCGTGAGCGGACGCAGTTCCACCCCGGCGCGGGCCGCCAGCTGGCGCAGCGCCTCTGGGAAGTCCCACCCTTCGCGCTTCATTACATATTTAAAGATATCGCCGCCGTCGTTACAATCCCCAAAACAGCGCCATGTACCGGTTTCGGGCCAGACCACAAATGCCGGTGTACGGGTGTTGGCATGGAATGGACAAAATCCGGTATAATTCTTCCCTGACCGTTTCAGTTGCACATTTTCAGAAACGATATCAAGAATATCCAGGCGAGCTTTAATCTCTTCTATTTCACTCATTACACCAGCTTAGAGAACGTCAAGTGAGCCGCTAGCAACAACAAGGATAATTATAACATTGGTTGGAAAACCACCTTCCATCTGTTATCAACGAGTGGTAAAATACGCAACCGGTTGCACAACAATCAAAGAGAGAAAATATGAAACAATTTAGAGGAACCCCTGCGAACAACTTTGACCTGCCTGATAAAATCGCCCGGCTGGGAAAACTCGCTTACAATTTATGGTGGACATGGCGGCCAGATGCACAGCGCCTGTACAAATGGATTGACCCCTCCCTGTGGGAAGAGACTTACCACAATCCGGTGCTGTTCTTGCGCAAAGTCCGGCGCACTGACCTGAACGCCGTCACCCACGACCGCAATTTCATGAATGATTACGACCAGATCATCTCTGACTTCGACACTTACATGGAAGCCAAAGATAACTGGGATACCAAAGATACCTGGTATTTACGCACCAAAAAATCGGGTGGAAATGGGCAAATTGCCTACTTCTCCACGGAATTTGGACTTCACGAAACCCTCCCCATCTATGCAGGTGGTCTGGGCATCCTCTCCGGCGATCACGCCAAAGAGGCCAGCGACCTGGGCCTGCCCTTTGTAGGGATCGGGTTTTTCTACACCCACGGATACTTCTCCCAGCACATTACCGAAGACGGCTGGCAGCAGGCCAACGAAGTGCACATGAGCTTCAAGGACCTGCCGGTACTGCCTGTGTTCGAAGAAGACGAAAAGCCGCTCACCGTTTCGGTAGACCTGCCGGGCCGCCAGGTGCAGGCCCGCTTGTGGGAGATCCGCGTTGGGCGTGTGCCTCTCTATCTGCTGGATACCAACATCGACAGCAACTCCCCCGAAGACCGCCGGCTGACCGCCCGCCTGTACAGCAGCGACCTCGACCTGCGCATCTCACAGGAGATCATCCTGGGGGTTGGCGGCGTGCGGGCGCTGCGGAAGCTGGGCTATGCCCCGGACGTATGGCACATGAACGAAGGGCACTCGGCCTTCCTCAGCCTGGAACGCGCCCGCGAATATGTGGAAGAGGGCAACACGCTGGAAGAGGCCATCGAGATCCTCCGCAGCAGCACGATCTTCACCACCCACACGCCTGTCCCTGCCGGGAACGACGAGTTCCCCCTCTGGCTGGTGGATAAATACTTCTCAGACCTGTGGCCGAAACTGGGGCTGGACCGGGAAGGCTTTATCGACCTGGCCCGTCATCAGGTCTCCTGGGGAGAGGTTTTCAGCATGCCGATCCTGGCGATCCGCATGGCCGAGAAGGTCAACGGCGTTTCCGAACTGCATGGCCAGGTAGCCCGCAATATGTGGAACTTCCTCTGGCCCGAGAAAAAAGCACACGACGTGCCCATCTCCTACATCACCAACGGCGTACACACCGGCACCTGGCTGGCGCGGCGCATGGGCGTGCTTTTTGACGAACACCTGCCCAACGGCTGGCGTACGCATCTGGACGACCCTGAAATGTGGGAAGATGTGAAGGACATCCCCGACGAAGCGCTGTGGCAGGTACGCCTGCACCTCAAGCGCAAGCTGGTCTGGTATATGCAGGAGCGCGCCCGCCAGCAGTGGCTGAGCGACAGCGTCCACCCTGTGCAGGTAGTGGCTTCCGGGGCATTGATCGACCCCTATATGCTTACCATCGGTTTTGCCCGCCGCTTTGCCACCTATAAACGTGCCGGGCTGATCCTGAAAGACTTCGACCGCCTGCTGGCGATGATCAACAAGCCCAACATGCCGGTGCAGATCATCTTTGCCGGTAAGGCCCATCCCGCCGACGAACCCGGCAAAATGCTGATCCAGGAAGTTTATCGCAAGGTGAAGAAAGCCGAGACCGGCGGCCGGCTGGTGTTCCTGGAAGACTATGACATGAACCTGGCGCGCTTCCTGGTGCAGGGCGTGGATGTATGGCTGAACACGCCCCGCCGCCCGAACGAAGCCTCCGGCACCTCCGGGCAGAAAGCAGCCCTCAACGGCGTGCTTAACTTCTCTGTTCTGGACGGCTGGTGGCGCGAAGGCTACAACGGCAAGAACGGCTGGGCGATCGGGGAAGACAAGCAGTACACCGACCCCAACCTGCAGGACACTGAGGACCTCGCAAGCCTGTACTCCATTCTGGAAAACGAGATCATCCCGCTGTATTATGATCAGCGCTCCGGCGACAATATGTCCGAAAAATGGGTGCAGATGGTCAAAGAGTGCATCCGCACGCTGGCCCCGCGCTTCAGCATGAGCCGCATGGTCAAGGAATACACCGAAGAGCTCTACCTGCCGGTGATGGCAACTGCTGAAAAAGCCAACGGCAAAATCCTGAAACAAAAGGCAAAGGCGCCTGCCAAATAAGATTTTGTTGAAAACCGCGTAAACCCCGTCTTGGACCAAACGGGTTATACGAGACGGCCATTTCTCCTAGAGTGGCCGTCTCTTTGGTTATATAGGGGGGAGACACCGAGGTGCTTAGGGATCAGTAATTGGTGACCAGGCACTTAGTGAGCAGGCACTTAGTGAGCAGGCGCTTAGGGATCAGGATGGCACAATTTGTCCTTCCGAGCCCGACGCCTTCAGGCGGCGAGGAATCCACCAGAAGTGCAGTAAAAACTAAAATTTCAACACTTTTCTAACCACAGATGCACACAGATAAACACAGATGGAAAGAAAAGCAGGTGTTTCGCCTCCTGCTCAATAGGGCATCAAAATTCCCCACTACCACCTCCCTCATCCCTCGGTGACTGTTCACTGATTACTGATCGCAGCTTGCGCTGTTTGGCCTGGCCCATTTTGGAGACGACCAGATCGTAGGAATGGTCGATCAGTTCGCGCACCAGGGCATCGGGCAGGCTGCCGTCCAGGACCAGGCTGTTCCAATGCTTTTTGTTCATATGGTAGCCGGGGAAGATAGCCGCATACTGCTCGCGCAGGGCGAGGGCGTCTTCGGGGTCGCATTTCAGGTTGAGGCGCAGCGGGGTCTCATCCTCGCCTACCAGCCCGTACATTTTGTCCAATACTTTGAACACCAGCGTGTCTTCCCCAAAGGGGTAGCTGGCAGTCGTGCCCGGCTTGGCGAGAAAATAGTCGTTGAGCGCGTCCAGGGTTTGCAAGGCGGTCTCCGGGTCAGGCCGGTTTGGCCGGTACCTGGGCCATGGCGTATTCGGCCAGGGCGGAGATCGTCAGGCTGGGGTTAATACCGGGGTTGGCGGGCATGATCGAACCGTCCACCACGTACAGGCCCGGGTAGTTGAACACCTGGCAGTCAAGGCCGATGACGCCCTCTTCGGCGCTGCGCCCTATCGGGCAGCCGCCCATGATGTGGGCGGTGGTGGGCATCCCCAGCAGGGTCTCGGCAATCGACCCCACCGGCACCCCGGACATTTTCTCCGCCAGCCGCTTGGTGATGATGTGTCCAATCTCGATCTTGGCGGGGATGGTTTCCTTGTGACCTTTCTCGAAGACCAGACCGCGCTGGAAGAAGTTCCAGGCGCTGCGTCCAAAACGCACATTGACCATGTTGTCCTCGGTCTGCATCACCAGCAGGATGGTGGTGCGCTGTGACCACTTGGGCTGGAACAGCGAGGTGAAAATTTCCCGCGGCCGGGTGACCATCTTCTTCAGCAGCTGCCCCAGGCGTTGGAGCGCCGGGCGGTCGGAATCGATCAGCGGCCAGGCCAGCAGGCGGATCAGCCCGGAACCGGCCGGGTAGCGTACCGGCTCAATACGGGTGACCGGGTCGGCCTGGAAGATGGAGCTGATCGCCACCCCGTTGGAATAGTCCACAGCAGGTTTGTAGGCGGTGGCCCCGGTGATCGCCTCGCTGTTGGTGCGCACCCGGTTCCCCAGTGTGGGCGAGAGATCGGGCAGCGAGCGGGTGACTTCCTGGCAGCGAAAGAGCAGCTTGAGCGTGCCCATCACCCCGGCGGCGACGATCACATTGCGCGCCCGGACAGTGTGGCTGCCTTTGAACGCAATGCGAGTGGGGTTGTGATACTGCACCTCGTAGCGGGCCGCGTACAGCTGGCTGTCATCCAGCGGGCGGATATCGTCCACCTGGGATTCGGGCCGCACATCCACGCCCATTTTTTCGGCAAAATAGAGATAGTTCTTGGGCAGGGTGTTTTTGGCGTTGTAGCGGCAGCCCACCAGGCAGCCCCCGCAGAACTGGCAGGCGTTGCGCGGAGGTCCTTCCCCCGCAAAGAAGGGGTCGGCGATCTCTTCGCCTTCCTGTCCCTGCGCGCCAAAGAAAACGCCCACCTCGGTGGGGGCAAAGGTGTCTTCCATCTGCAGGCTGGCAGCGATCTGGCGCAGGTTCTCGTCGGCTTCGGTCAGGCGGGGGTTGGTGGCCGCGCCGAGCATGCTGCGTGCGGTATCATAATGGGGGGTAAGGACGGTTTTCCAGTCGGCCAGGTCTTTCCAGGCGGGGGCGGCAAACAGTTTGTCTTCAGGCTGCATGAGCACATTGGCATATCCCAGGCTGCCGCCACCCACTCCGGCCCCGTGCAGGATCAGCATCCCGTTGAGCAGGCTCATCTGGAAGATGCCAAAGCTGCGCAGGGCAGGATTGTACAGGTACTTCCAGAAAGCCCAGTTGGATTTGGCGAAGTCCTGGTCTTCGAAGCGTTTGCCGCGCTCCAGTACCAGCACCCGGTAACCTTTCTCCGCCAGGCGCATGGCTGAAACGCTGCCGCCAAAGCCGGAACCGATAATGACGTAATCGTAGACCTGGTTGTTGTGCATGCCGCTCCTCTCCGGTGCACCTGGTTGTGAAACATGTGCAGGAATATTTGTATGATACCTGAAAAATGACCATCTCCCTAGCAGAAAGGGTGTTAACAATTCGCCGATATTTTGTTTATCTAAGGTTTACTTGAAGCTTATATTCTTCATATACAAGGGCGGTAAGATAGGTTTGGTATCAAAAATCTAAATCATAAATTACAAATAAAAATCCTTGGAGGTCTCTAGATGACAACTTACTATATTTCCCCCCGTAACGGAATTGCCCGCCGCCACGCACACATGGCCGATGCCCAACGCCCCGATGTTCAGATCCCCGTTGACGTGATGGTCGAAGGCGACGATTACCTGATCAAAGCAATGGTCCCCGGGATCAACCCGGACGAGATCAAGATCGAAGTGATCGAAGACGTAGTCTCCATTCAGGGCGAATTTGCCGCTGAAGAATACGCAGAAGATGTTCAGGTCCTGCGCCGCGAGCGCCCGGTCGGCTCTTTTGGCCGCACCCTGCGCCTGCCCGCCATGCTCAACGCCGTCGGAGCAGACGCTGAAGTCGTCAACGGTATTTTGACCCTGCGTGTGCCCATGGCTGAAGAAGCCAAAGCAAAACAGATCAAAGTGAAGGCCAAGTAACGCTTACCTTCTTTTCTCCGAAACGGACTGGCAATATTGCCAGTCCGTTTTTTATTTGGAGATTGACGGGAGGTAGTGAACAGTGATTTGTGAACAGGGATCAGGGATGCTGCGGAAAAGCCAGGGCTGTGCAACCAAGTCTAAATTTATTTGCACGTTTCTAACCACAGATGCACACAGATGAACACAGATTGTGGAAATGCAGTAAATAGTGGTTTTTGAAAAGGGATCCAGGCAAGTTGAACTGCAGATGGAGCTAAGCAGATTTTCTTTCCCGAGCTGGGCGTTCCGAGCCAGACACCTTTGGGCGGCGGCGAGGAATCCACCAAAAAAGTTTGGGGGGCAAGCAAAACTAAATTTTCAGCAAACAATTAGGTTTGATTGCCTCTTTTAGCTTGGTCGGCGGATCCTGACAAGTTGTGTTTGGTCCTACGCTCAGCACGGCACACATCTGCTGTAAACTGTAGACTGTCAACCGTGAACTATCCAACTATCCAACTACCAGACTAAATAACAGTGGCACAGGTTGTTACGCCTAAAGCGTTGCCTTGGTAACGCCCCCATCCACGAGGAGCATCACTCCGGTGATGTAAGATGCTGCCGGGGAGACCAAAAACGCCGCCGGTTTGGCAATTTCGTCCGGGGTCGCCATGTGCCCCAGGGCGGTGTGGATCGCCTGCTTGGCGAACTCTTGCGCCACGGTAGCCCCGCTGGCTTTTGCCCGGTTTTCCATCAGCTCATCGACCCGTTCGGTTTTCGTCCAGCCGGGGAGGATCGAGTTGAAGCGGATGCCTTCATTACCGAGTTCGAGTGCCAGGGATTTGGTCAGCCCGATGGTGGCCACGCGGATGCTGTTGGAGAGCACCAGGTTGGGGATCGGCTGCTTGACCGAATAGGAGGTGATGGTCAGCACGCTGGCGGCAGCAGATTCCCTCAAGGCGGGCAGCGCCGCCCGGATGAGGCGTACATGGCTGAGGAAGGAAAGGTCGATGGCTTTGGCCCAGGTAGCTTCATCAAAGCTCTCGAACGCGCCTGCTGGCGGCCCGGCGGTATTGGTGATGAGGATATCCAGCCCGCCCAGTCCCGCTACCGCTTCAGCCACGACTTTTGCCGGGGTGTCCGCATCCTGCAGGTCTCCGGCAACGCCAAACACCTGCGCTCCGGTCTCTTTTATCAGGGTATCCGCTGCGTGCAGCACATTCTCTGTGCTGCGGCTGTTAACGACCACACTGGCCCCTTCCAGAGCCAGCTGATAGGCGGTGGCGTAGCCCAGCCCGCGGCTGGCGCCGGTAACCAATGCTTTCTTCCCTTTTAATCCCAGATCCATTGCGTACTCCTCTTTGTTATCATTATTCGATCGGCAGGTTCATTATACTCGTTTGCCAGTTTTGGCTATAACATCTCGATCTGGTAGTCTTCCAATTCCAGGTCAAGCCACTCTTTTTCCACCCAGCCGGCAACTTTTTGCAGGACTCGGCGAGTGTGGGTCGCTTCGTTGCTGACCAGCACACAGGCCACCACCGCCCGCCCCCAGATATCGAGGTCGTCCACTTCGGCCACGGAAAGGTTGAAAGTTTTATGCAGGCGTGCCAGCAGCGGCTTGAGCCGCCCGCGTTTTTCTTTGAGGGAGGCGCAGCCCGGAATTTGCAGGACGAGCACCAGCAGGCCGATTGACATGGACATGACGGCTTAATTATAAAGGAGTGAGAAGGTTTAGATGTTGTTTTAGCCAAGTTGCTTGATTCCTTCAAACTTTTTGGTGGCAGCATTTTTCCTGTCATTGCTTCAGACTGCTTCGCTCGCTCGCAGTGACAAACAATACAGCCTCACCGTTGCAATCGGGAAACACTTTACTCGCGCTGCAGATTGAACGATTTCCATTGTTTATCGGTATAATTCACCCATGGAAAATAACTCACAGCCCAACCAGACAAATTCACCCCAACAGCCCAACCGCAGCTACGTCGGCTTGTTCATTGCGTTTGCATTCCTGGCCGTGTTCATTTGGGCGGCTGTTTCGATCGTGCAAACTTTGCGGAAGGCCACCGGGGAACTGGTCTCGCCGGTCAACGCCCTGGGGACGCAGGCATCACAGATCCTCAACCCCACCCCGACGATCATGCTCGACCCGGTGACGATCATCAACGATATCCAGTCGCTGGCCCGCCTGGAGACGATCCACTACTCGCTGGAGAAGGTCGTCACCGCCGAATCCGGGCAGGGGGACCTGGGCTTTTTGTTTGGGGATAAGCTGCTGTTTGTCGCCCACGGCGAGGTGATCGCCGGGCTGGATATGGAGAAGCTGACCGACGACGACATTTCGCTGCGCAGAGGGGTGCTGTATGTCACCCTGCCGCCTGCAGAGATCTTTGTGGCCACGCTGGATAACGACAAATCCTATGTGTACAACCGGGATACCGGGCTGCTGACCCACGGCAGCGTCGATCTGGAAACCATGGCCCGCCAAAGTGCAGAGGATGCGATCCTCGAGGCGGCGCTGGAAGACGGTATCCTCGATCAGGCGCAGGTGAACGCCGAAAACTACCTTGCACAGCTGTTCCGCTCCATGGGCTACCCGGATGTCGTGTTTGAATTCCCCGAGGAGTAGGCGGGTTAGTCAAATAGTCAGGTAGTCAGGTAGTCAACCAGGCACCGAGGAACGAGGCGCCAGGTAACAAGGGAAAATTTCCATACAGTAGACTGGCGGGTTTACCGGTGAAATTGCAGGCTGGCTCCACCCTTATGGTTTAACCACAGATACACACAGATGAACACGGATGGTTGGGGTATTAGAACCCCTGGTTTAGTTTTTCCGGCAATGGTGAAGGATAAACTGCATCATAATGATATAGGTATGCAGAAATATTTATCTGTGTGTATCCGTGTCCATCTGTGGTTTATTTTTTTATATCAGGCGTCAATATGACTGATTCGTCCTGATCCCCAGTTACTCGGTGCCTCATTACTCAGTGCCTGTTCACTTTTTGCCTGCATACCGCTCCCGGAAGACACCGGCCACCCCCAGCAAGACCAGCACCATCCCCCCTAATGTCCAGAATGTAATCTGTTCGTCCAGCACCAGCCAACCCAGCAGCACAGCAAATACCGGGTTGACATAGGTATAGGTGACCGCGATCTGGATCGGCAGGGTTTTGAGGGAGATGATATATGCCGTGTGGGTGATCACCGATCCCATCAACACCAGGAACAGCCAGGCCAGCCAGGCCTCGGTGGAAGGGGTGGGCCGCGGCTCGCCGCTGACCAGCGAGATCAGCAGCAGGGCCAGGCCGCCGGTCAGCATCTGGTAGCCCGCGCTGACGACCGGGTCCAGCCCGACCGGTTTGCGGCTTTGCAGGAAGCTGCCCAACGCCCAGCTGAACCCGGCAATAAGCAGGGCGAGGATCGACAGCACGTCGGCGCGCACGCCGGAGACCATCCCCGGGACGGCCAGCAGGGCGATCCCGCCGAAGCCAACCAGCAGCGCCGAGACCAACCGTGCGGATGGCCGCCGGCGGTCGGCAGAGGCTTCGATCAGCATTGCCCAGATGGGCACTGCCGCCACCAGCAGAGCTGCCAAACCCGAGTCAGCGTGCTGCTCGGACCAGGTGACCAGCCCGTTGCCGCCGCCCAGCATCAGCACGCCGGAAAGGATCAGCGTGACCCATTCCTGGCGGGTTGGCTTCATCCGCTGGCGGCGCAGGGCGCTGGCAGCCAGTAGGATGATGGCGGCAGGCAGGTAGCGGGCGGCTGCCAGGATGAAGGGCGGAAACCCGCTGCCCTCCCGCACGGCGATGCGGATGGCCAGATAGGTGAAGCTCCAGAACACATAGACGATCAGCAGCGGGGATAGCTTTTTGAGCGTCAGTGTAGAATCAGTAGACTCGGTTTGGTCTGTCATCAGTTTATTCCTTTTTCCGTTTGCTGGCATGCACCAGCAGCACCCCGCCCAGCACGATAAACCCGCCTAAAAGCTCCAGCGGGCCAAACACTTCGCCGATGAAGAGGGCGGAGAACAGCCCGGTGAGCACCGGCTGTCCAAGCAGGGTCGGTGAGATGATCGAAGCGGGGATGTGCCCTTGGGCATAGGTGATCAGCAGCCAGCCCGCCACCTGGATGACAATCCCCATGATGATGAAGATCATGATCGTCTGCTGTGGGTACCCGGTCAGCGGCTGGCGCAGCGCCACGGCAACGATGAAGAGCACAATCGTGGATACCAGCGTGGAGATCCAGACAAAGGTGAGGGCGTTGGTCAGCTTGCGGCCGCGCTGGGCGGCGAGGAAAAAGCTGCTGTAAAAGAAGGCCGAGATGAGTCCAAAGAGCGAGCCGAGCGCCAGGTCTGCGTTGATCTGCAGGTCACGCCCGAGGATCAGGGCCGCGCCGCTGAGGGCAACCACCAGCCCGACCCAGAACAAAGGGGGGTGTTTTTCGCGGTAGAAGACGATCGCGCCCAGACCGACCCACAGCGGGGTAGTATTGGCCAATAGGGTGGGCTTGGTAGGCCCTACCAGCATGATGCCGGTCGTCCAGAAGGTCATATCCAGGCCGAAGAACAGCCCGGCCAGCGCCGCCCACAGCAAGGCCTGCCGGGAGATGGATACGCGCTTGCGCCGCAGGAGGATCAGCAAGGAAAGCCCCAGCCAGCCGATACCCATGCGATACGCGCCGGAGACCGGTCCGGGGGCGTCCGCCAGTTGGATGAGGATGGCGCTCACTCCCAGGATGAGCAGCCCGGCGAGTAAGGCCAGTGTTGCACCAGCTTTTGGCGTGGAAATTTCAGTGATGTTGGATTGTTCAGCGATTTGTGTTTGTGACATTCGGTGATTCTATCGCACATTTGGGGGAAAGGAGGGAAATTAACTGTAGAACCATGGACACGGATGAAAAAATGAATGGTTTGATCCTCCTCGACCCTGGGATTTGGCTGCCCTTTTTTGGTCTGGTCGGCGGATGCTTCGCCTCTGCCTTTCAGGCATCCGGCTCAGCATGACAAATTTGATCATG
>QKGK01000013.1 GCA_003250455.1 Chloroflexota bacterium
CCACAGCACCTTGCCCTGAGCATCCAGCAGCACAAAGGTATGGCTGGGTTCGCCGGAAGGGGTGGCCCACTGCATCACATCGTAGGCCGTGGAAACGCGCGTATCCAGGTCGGAGAGCAGCGGCGTGGTCACACCGTATTCTGCGCCAACCCGCTGCAGGTCTGCTACCGGGTCTGCTGCAATACTCACCAGGTCGATGTTCATACCCTGAAACGTGGCATCTTGTTGCAGATCAACGATCTGCTGCATGCAGGGCGGTCAGCCGTCCGCCATATGGAAGAACAGCAGAACAGGTTTTTCTTCCAGGTGCTCGGAAAGCGTGTACGTGCTTCCATCTGTATTGGACAGGGTAAAGTCTGGGGCGGCATCACCCACAGACAGTGCGGCTGGGTCTGCGCTTTGACCGCTGCATCCGGCCAGCAGGAGCAGCGCAAGGCTTACCAATCCCAGCCAGGTGGTTTTCTTTGCCAACATGGGGACCTCCTTAGGTAAAATAAGAATATAGGTATATATTTTATCGTAATTGTAAAGAATAATGAATGTGCAGGCTTTGTTTCCTTATTTAGGCGCGAAACCGCGACGATAGGGTTATGTTTGGGGCATGAATTGGCTGTATAATAAGGCCTGATTGTAAAGAAACACACAAATATGCCACAAGCGTATTTCCATTGGAGAATTGACCATGACAGAACCCCGCACTCCCGTTGAAAACCCGCTCAACCCCATGCCTGTAGCCGTGGTGGTGGGCGCTTCCAGCGGGATTGGCGCCAGCCTGGCGCGTAAGTTTGCCCGGGAGGGCTATAAAGTGGCTGTGCTGGCCCGCAGAACGGAGCGCCTGGAAGCCCTGTGTGCCGAGATCAACCGGGCCGCCGGAGAAAAGCGGGCAACTGCCTATACTCACGATGTCACCCGCTATGATGAAGTCCCGGAACTGTTCAGGCGCATCCTGCTGGAGATGAAAACCATCGACGTGATGGTATATGTCAGCGGGATGATGTACACCGTGGGGGCTTCGGAATATAGCTTTGAAAAAGACCAGACCACGGTAGCGGTCAACATGTTGGGGGGGATGGCCTGGCTGGACCAGGCTGCCATACTGTTCGATCGCATGGGCAGCGGGCACCTGGTGGGGGTTTCCTCCGTAGCGGGAGACCGCGGCCGGGTGGCGAACCCGCCTTACCACGCCGCCAAAGCCGGGATGAGCACCTATCTGGAATCGCTGCGCAACCGGCTCTCCCGGAAAGGTGTGCATGTGCTCACCGTCAAGCCCGGGTATGTGGAAACCGAACTGATCGCCGGAGCAAAGACACCCTTCCCGGCTGCCACGGCTGAAGATACCGCCGAGGCGATCTATAAAGCCATCCGGCGCGGCAAGCAGGTGCTGTATTACCCCTGGTGGTGGTGGTGGATCCTGATCGTCGTACGCCATTTGCCCTCGTTCCTGTTCAGAAGGATGTCTTTCTGATGAAGCCCTCCACACGGCTGACCCAACACCTGGCGGGCCTGGAGAATTTCGGCCATTCCATCCGCCGGCCGGTGTATTTGTTTCGCCCCACGCGGGTCGAGCAGGTGGCCGAACTGCTGGAGCTTGCCAACAAGGAAGAAGTGCTGGTGGGGCTGCGCGGCGCCGGACGCAGCTATGGCGATGCCGCTCTGACCGGCGGCGGGATCGTGCTGGACTTTGGCCGCATGAACCGCATTCTGGACTGGAACCCGGAGACCGGGGTGATCACCGTGGAGCCGGGTGTGACCATCGAGCAGCTCTGGCGGCACATTCTGGAGGATGGCTGGTGGTCTCCGGTGATGCCGGGAACGATGTTCCCGACGATTGGCGGCTGTTTGGGAGCCAATGTCCACGGGAAGAACAACTGGAAGGCCGGCACCATGGGCGAGCATGTGCTCTCGTTCAACGCGCTGCTGCCCAACGGGGAAGAAGTGACCTGCACCCCGACGGAGAATGAAGAACTGTTCCATTCCATCATCAGCGGGATGGGCCTGCTGGGTGTCTTCACTTCGATCACCATGCAGATGAAGAAAGTCTATTCCGGTAACCTGGACGTGAACGCCTGGGCCGAACCGAACATGAAGCGCATGCTGGCGGCCACAGACGCCAATAAAGAGGAAGATTACATCGTCGGCTGGGTGGACAGCACCACCCGTCTGGGCCTGGGCCGCGGACAGATGCACAGCGCCCGCTACCTGGCGGAAGGGGAAGATGCCAACCCGGCCCAAACCCTGAACCCCAACAGCCAGGACCTGCCCGACACGATCATGGGACTGGTGCCCAAGTCGATGGTGTGGCGCTTTTTGCAATTGGGCCTCAACAACCCCGGTGCGTGGGCGGGCAACCTGGCGAAATATTTCCTCAACCGCACAGTGGGCAACAACAAACAGTACATCCAGTCGCTGGTGGCGTTCACCTTTTTGCTGGACTATGTGCCCAACTGGGAACGCGCTTACGGTAAGGGCGGGCTGATCCAGTATCAGAGCTTTATGCCTTTCGATTCGGCGGAAGAGACCTTCACCCGCATTCTGCGGCACAGCCAGCAGCGCGGGCTGCCCTCTTACCTGGGCGTGATGAAGCGCCACCGCCCCGACCATTTCCTTTTCAGCCATGCAGTGGACGGGTTTTCCCTGGCGCTGGATTTCAAGGTGCCCCCCCGTAAGCAGGCCAGGCTGGTGAAAATGCTCGGCGAACTCAACCAGATCGTGCTGGAAGGGAATGGACGCTTCTACTTTGCCAAAGACAGTGCCCTGACCCCGGACGTGGTGCGTGCTTTTCTGGGTGAGGAAACTGTGAAGAAATTCCAGGCGCTCAAAGCCCGGGTGGACCCGCAGCAACTCCTGCAAACTGATCTGTACCGGCGTTGCTTTATTGGCCCAAACGGGTTATAGTCCCTGAAACGGCACCTTATATTTTTGACCGGCGATTGCCCTGCCGGTCGTCATAATTCAGGATTCCCGCAGCCGGAGAAATGGTTTCTCCGGCTGTCGATTAACTCCTCTTGAGAGGGGCGATTTCACAGCAAAAATACAGTAAAAAATGATAAGATTGTATAAACAACCTTGAAACACACACAACTCTATGGAACAAAAAAATAACTACCCCCCACAATCTGATCCGTTTGCATTACAGATCAAAGATTTAAATGTGTACTATGGGAATTTCCGGGCGGTCAAGCATGTCAACCTGGATATCCAACGCAACAAGATCACCGCGATCATCGGCTCGTCGGGGTGCGGTAAAAGTACCATGCTGCGCTCGATCAACCGCATGAATGAGTTGATCCCCAATACGCGCATGGAGGGAGAGATCCTCTACCGCGGCGAGAACATCCTGGACGCGAAAATGGACTCCGTCCGCATCCGCAGCCAGATCGGGATGGTCTTCCAGAAACCGAACCCTTTTCCCAAAAGCATCTATGATAACGTGGCCTGGGGCGCAAAAGCCAACGGCTTCCGCGGCGATATGGCTTCCCTGGTGGAAAATTCGCTCAGGCAAGCAGCCCTGTGGGACGAGGTAAAAGACAACCTGGATGAAAGCGGGCTTTCCCTTTCGGGTGGGCAGCAGCAGCGTCTGTGTATCGCCCGGACCATTGCGGTTAAGCCGGAGATCATTCTGATGGATGAGCCTGCTTCAGCGCTGGACCCGATCGCCACCCTCAAGATCGAAGATCTGATGCGCC
>QKGK01000087.1 GCA_003250455.1 Chloroflexota bacterium
AATTGGGGGGAAACACGATTGTGTTTCACAATGAAACACTCATAAGGAAAAATTTGACTGATTAAACCAGGGTTTGTATACTAGTAAAGGTAAACTCGGAGTAAAAAATAATTTGTTGGCATACCTTTCTGAGCCTTAAATAGATAACTATATATTTAATAGTGCTGTTTAAGTGTGCCTTAATAAGGAGGTGTAAATATCGACAATTATTCATAAAACGTTCCCCCCTTGTTGTTACTTTTAATAAAATATCGTGTCAAATGTCTATTTTAAATCTTGAGAGGAGATTGATAGATGAAAAACAAAGGTTTGACTGGCGAACTGATGGCCGAATTCTTCGGCACCTTCCTGCTTATTTTGGGCGGTGATGGCGTTGTCGCCAATGTGGGGTTAGCACCCCGTCTCGCTTCAGCAGGCTACGACTGGAATGTGATTGTATGGGGGTGGGGTCTTTCGGTCATGGTGGCTGTGTATGTTGCTGGCGGCGTCAGCGGCGCACACCTGAACCCGGCAGTGACTCTTGCACTAGCCGTAAAACGGGACTTCCCATGGGCAAAAGTAATCCCCTTCATTATTATCCAGGTTGTTGGCGCCTTTGTCGGCGCTGCGGCCGTATACCTGGTCTACCGCGATGGTCTGGTTTCCTCGGGCATGCCGAATGTGTGGTGCACCGGCCCAGGCTCAGTTTTTGCGACCACTTTCTGGGGCGCAGGTGCCGCCGAAAGTGCTGGCGGGTATTCAATGCTGACTGCCTTCTTCACCGAAATTTTCGGGACTATGGTGTTGCTCCTGGGTATTGTTGGTTGGGGTGATACCGCTGGCGATAAAGGCGGCTTCCTGGGCGCATTCATCGTTGGTATGGTCGTTGTGATGGTTGGCTTGACCTTGGGCGGCCCCAGTGGATACGCCATCAACCCGGCACGTGACTTTGGCCCGCGACTTTTCGGTACCCTGGCAGGGACTACAGGCTTGTTTGACGGCCTATATTGGCTGGTAGCCCCAATCATCGGGCCACTAATCGGCGGACCTCTTGGCATCATCCTCTACGACGTTTTCATCACCCCCTACCTGGCAAAAGAATAAGGTCAATTAGAACTCGGCAAATCATAATGGGGTCAATCCCATTTATGTGGTTTGACCAGAGAGGCAGATAATGAAAAAATTAATAAACAAACCTGAAGATGTTGTAAAAGAAGAGCTAGAGGGATTTGCAATCGCTCACCCGGACCTGGTGAAAGTGCATTTTGGCCCTGACTACGTTGTCAGAGCAGATGCGCCGGTCAAGGGAAAAGTAGGTGTGATATCAGGTGGTGGTTCTGGTCACGAACCCATGCACGGCGGGTACGTGGGCGTGGGGATGCTCGACGCAGCATGCCCAGGCGCAGTATTCACTTCACCCACGCCAGATCAAATGCTTGAGGCGACCAAAGCGGTTGACGGCGGCGCTGGCGTGCTGCATATCGTAAAGAACTACACGGGCGATATCATGAACTTCGAAATGGCTGCCGAACTGGCTCGCGCTGAGGGCATTGACGTTGAAGCAGTAGTCATCGATGATGATGTAGCGGTTCAGGACAGCCTTTACACGGCTGGTCGGCGAGGTGTAGGCAGCACGGTACTGGCCGAAAAGGTATGTGGCGCGGCTGCTGAAGAAGGCCGCTCACTTCAGGAAGTGGTTGCAGTATGCAACAAGGTCAAAAAATTTGGCCGCAGCATGGGCATGGCGCTGACATCCTGCACTGTGCCGCATGCAGGCAAACCGACTTTTGACCTGCCTGAAGATGAAATGGAGATTGGTATCGGAATCCATGGCGAACCGGGACGGACGCGGATGAAGATCAAAACCGCAGACGAGATCACGGAAATGCTGATGGATCCGATCATCAAGGATATCCCTTTCAAGGCTGGCGATGAGGTTTTACTGTTCGTCAATGGCATGGGGGGAACGCCGCCAATTGAACTGTATATCATTTTCCGCAAGGCTGTCGAAATCGCTGAAAAAGCAGGCCTGAAAGTCGTGCGGAATCTGGTTGGCTCATACATCACCAGTCTGGAGATGGCGGGCTGTTCCATCACGATGTTGAAGATGGATGACGACCTGCTTAAACTCTGGGACGCACCAGTCAATACAGTTGGCTTGCGCTGGGGAGTTTAATCAACTAATTTAGAAAAGGAGCTGATTTATCAGCTCCTTTTCAGCCTATGGAGATACAGTGTCTGTTAACCAAGATGCTTTCATTGAATGGATAAAAAATTGCGCAGCAGTTCTGAAGGAGAACAAAGAATACCTTACAGAACTCGACTCTGCAATTGGTGATGCCGACCATGGGGTGAATATGGATCGTGGCTTTTCAGCTGTTCTGACGAAATTGCCAGAAATGGAAGACAAAGATATTGGCACAATTTCCAAGACAGTCGGTATGACCTTGCTTTCTACTGTCGGCGGCGCAGGGGGGCCCCTTTATGGAACATTTTTCCTCCAAGCTGGTATGAAATCTGCCGGCAAGATGGAACTCAATTTAGAAGACTGGGCTATAGCCATGCGCGCTGCTTTAGATGGTGTGGTGATGCGTGGAAAAGCCAATCTAAAAGATAAAACCATGGTAGATGCCCTCACCCCAGCGGTGGAAGTATTGGAAAACGCTGTTTCTGACAACGTGCCGATGGGACAGGCATTGAAAGAATCTGCATCGGCTGCGAAAGAAGGGATGATCGCCACCATTCCCCTGGTGGCGTTGAAGGGGCGGGCCAGCTACCTGGGCGAACGCAGCGCAGGGCATCAAGACCCTGGCTGTACCTCTTCCTACCTGATTTTACAGGCCGCGGCAGATACGTGGGCAGATAAATAATCACAGCTTCATTGCAGAGTTACTTTACTCAAATCTATAAACGGAGGTAATAGAATGGCTAAATATGCTGCAGCAGTAGATCAGGGTACAACCAGTACCCGTTGTATGATCTTTGACCATGATGGTGGCGTTGTTTCAATCCACCAGATGGAACACGAGCAAATTTACCCCAAACCAGGTTGGGTGGAACATGACCCGATGGAAATTTGGGCGCGCACTCAGGATGTGATCAAAGGTGCTGTGGAAAAAGCCGGCGCGCAGCCAGGCGACATCGCTGCGGTTGGTGTGACCAATCAGCGTGAAACCACAGTTGTGTGGAACCCGAAAACCGGTGAACCGTACTACAATGCCATCGTCTGGCAGGACACCCGCACCAAAGATATCATCGACGAATTTGCCTGGGACGGTGGGCAGGATCGTTTCCGCTCCAAAGTTGGTCTGCCACTGGCGACCTACTTCTCCGGCCCGAAAGTAAAATGGGTCCTGGATAATGTGGACGGTGTCCGCGAAGCCGCTGAAAAAGGCGAGGCAGTTTTCGGCAACATCGACACCTGGGAAATCTGGTGGCTGACCGGTGGGCCCAATGGCGGCGCACATGTCACCGATGTCTCCAACGCTTCCCGCACCATGCTGATGAACCTGAAGACCCTGGATTGGGACGATGAGATCCTGGCCGTTATGGGCATTCCGAAGTCCATGCTGCCGAAGATTGTTCCTTCCAGCTCTCCTGATTTCTACGGTTATACCCAGGCAGATGGCCCCTTTGGGGAGAAAATCCCGGTCTGCGGTGACCTGGGCGACCAGCAAGCTGCCCTCTTCGGC
>QKGK01000464.1 GCA_003250455.1 Chloroflexota bacterium
GTGAGGTCGGAGGTATATATTCTTTCTTCTCAATCAAAGTAAGCTTTTCCTAATATCGCATAAGAATCACATAAGAACACCTTTAACACCCTGGCAGCGTCCTTGCACCGTTAATCGGCGTATGTTAAAATTACGTTTTGAGGTTGTTAGCAAGCGAACCCCTCGTTTGCTAAAACGGTGCCAGCATGAACGATAATCTGCTCACAGAACGCCAAAAGCTGATCCTCGGCCTGATCGTCCAGGAATATGTGGAAAAAGGCAAGCCGGTCAGTTCGACGCGTCTGGTGGAAGATTACGACCTGGAAATGAGCTCGGCCACCGTGCGCAACGAGATGGTCGTGCTGGAAGAATCCAGCTACCTGCGTAAAACGCACGACACCGCCGGGCGCGAGCCCACCGAGGACGCCTACCGCTTCTTCGTGCGCGAGCTGATGCAGCGTCCGCAGCTGCCCGTTTCGCTGCGCCACACCATCAGCCACCAGTTCTACCAGGCGCGCTACGACACCTCGCAGTGGATGCGGCTGGCCGCCTCCGTGCTGGCCCACCAGTCCAACGCCGCTTCCATCGTCACCGCGCCGCAGTCCGAGCAGCCGCGCTACAAGCATTTGCAGCTCATCAGCACGACCGGGCGGCAGGTGCTGATGGTGCTGGTGATGATCGGCGGGCGCGTCAGCCAGCAGATGCTGGTGCTGGGCGAACCGGTCACGCAGGAGCAGCTCACCGGGACCGCCAACGTGCTCAACCGGGTGCTGTACGGCAAAGAGCGGCGCAACCTGTCGCTTGCCCCGCCCGTGGAGATGGACGCGCTGGGCGCCGAGATGTACCGCCTGGTGCTCGACGAACTTACCCGGGCTGAATCCGCCCTGACCGGCGAGGTCTACCACGACGGCTGGACCAACATGCTGGCCGAACCGGGCTTCGAGGAAGTCGAATCTGCCCGGCGGGCGCTGCGTGTGCTCGAAGAACGTCCACGGCTGGAGAACCTGCTCTCCCAAACGGTGATGAACACCGAAGTTGGCGGCGTGCAGGTGCTCATCGGCGGCGAAGGCAACTGGGAAGAACTCAGCCACAGCTCGCTGGTGCTGGCGCGTTACGGCGTGCCCGAGCTGGCGACCGGCATTTTGGGTGTGCTGGGACCGATCCGCATGCCCTACGGGCACACCATCTCGATGGTCAACTATATTGCCGGGATCCTCAGCAACCTGGTCGGCGAGACGATGAGCGAGCCGCCCGTGGAGGACGGCAGCAATTAAACTGCAATTATCAGAAATTTTTTTGTAAACATGGATGTAGGAAGGCTTATGACCAAAAAAGAAGAAACAAAAGACGAAGAAATGCTGGATCCCGAAACCGTGGAAGAACCTGTGGAAGCAGGTGAAGTCGCGGCGGACGAAGTGATGAACGTCCTGCTGGCGCAGGTCGAGTCCCTCGAAGCTGAATCGGCCAAGAACCTGGACGGCTGGCAGCGTGCCCAGGCAGAGTTCGTCAACTACCGCAAGCGCATGGAACGCGAGCAGGCCCGCATCTACGAAGATGCCACCGTGCGGGTGGTACGCCAGTTCCTGCCGCTGCTGGACGACCTCAACCGGGCCCTGCAGGACAAGCCCAAAAACGGCGATGCCGCCGATTGGTCCGCCGGGATCGAGCTGGTTTACCGGAAAATGTTGACCATCCTGGAAATCGAAGGCGTGACCAGGATGGATGTAGAAGGGGAGCAGTTCGACCCCAACTTCCACGAAGCGATTGGCATGGAAGACAGCCCCGACCATGAAAGCGGGCAAATTATCGAAGTCATTCAGCAAGGCTATATGATCGGGGACCGCGTTCTGCGGGCCGCACTCGTTCGGGTAGCCGGTTAACACACCTGGAGGAAATTATTATGGCAAAAATCATAGGCATAGACCTCGGAACCACCAACAGCGTTGTCGCTGTGATGGAAGGCGGCGAACCGACCGTGATCCCCTCAGCCGAGGGTGAAAGACTGGTCCCGTCCGTAGTGGCGGTCAACAAGAACGGCGAGCGGCTGGTTGGCCGCACCGCCCGCAACCAGGCCGTCATCAACCCGGAGAACACCATCTTCTCCATCAAGCGTTTCATGGGCCGCAAATACGAAGACGCCGAAACCCAACACTCGATTGCCCACGTACCGTATAAGGTCGCCAAGGCGGCCAACGGCGACGTGCGCGTCGTGCTGGGCGGCAAAGAATATTCCCCGCCGGAAGTATCGGCGATGATCCTGGGCAAGCTCAAAGCAGACGCAGAAGCCTACCTCGGCGAAACCGTCACCCAGGCGGTCATCACCGTCCCGGCGTACTTCAACGACAGCCAGCGCAATGCCACCAAAGATGCCGGCAAGATCGCCGGGCTGGAAGTGCTTCGCATCATCAACGAGCCGACCGCTTCTTCCCTGGCCTATGGGCTGGACAAGAAAGCCAACGAGATCATCGCGGTATACGACCTGGGCGGCGGCACCTTCGACATCTCCATCCTGGACGTAGGCGAAGGCGTCTTCCAGGTGCGCTCCACCAGCGGCGATACCTTCCTGGGCGGCGATGACTTCGACGAGAAGATCATCACCTACCTGGCGGAGGAATTCCAGAAGAACGAAGGCATCGACCTGCGCAAGGACCGCCAGTCGCTCCAGCGTCTTAAAGAGGCGGCCGAAAAAGCCAAGATCGAGCTTTCCACCCTGATGCAGACCGAGATCAACCTGCCCTACATCACCGCAGACGCTTCCGGCCCGAAGCACCTGGTGATGAATTTGAGCCGCGCCAAGCTGGAACAGCTCACCGATGAGCTGATCAAACGCTCGCTTGGGCCCATGCGCCAGGCGCTCAACGATGCTGACCTGAAACCAGAGCAGATCGACGAAGTCGTGCTGGTGGGCGGTATGACCCGTATGCCCGCCGTGCAGGATGCCGTGCGCAGCATGTTCAACAAAGACCCGCACAAGGGCGTCAACCCGGATGAGGTTGTCGCGGTGGGCGCGGCCATTCAGGCTGGCGTGCTGGCCGGGGACGTGAAAGACATCCTCCTGCTGGATGTCACCCCGCTGACTCTCTCCATCGAGACCCTTGGCGCGGTCGCCACCCCGCTGATCGAGCGCAATACCACCATCCCCACCCGCAAGAGCCAGATCTTCTCCACCGCCAGCGACAACCAGTCGCAGGTGGAGATCCACGTACTGCAGGGTGAACGCCCCATGGCGCAGGATAACAAATCGCTGGGTAAATTCCAGCTGGATGGTATTCCGCCGGCGCCGCGCGGCATCCCGCAGGTCGAAGTGACCTTCGACATTGACGCCAACGGTATCCTCAAAGTGACCGCCCAGGACAAAGCCACCGGGCGCAGCCAGAACATCACCATCACGGCCTCCTCCGGTCTCTCGGATGATGAGGTCAACAAGATGAAAGAGGACGCAGAAAAGCATGCCGCCACCGATGCTCAGCGCAAATCGCTGATCGAGGCTCGCAACAACGCCGATAGCGCTATCTACACCGCCGAAAAGACCCTCAAGGATCTGGATGACAAGCTCGGCGATGACGTCAAAGAGAAGGTCAAGGCCGGGGTGGAGAAAGTGCGCTCCGTGATCGAAAGCGATGACCACGAAGTCATTAAGAAGGCGACCGAAGCCCTGATGACCGAGGTGCAGGCCATGGGCGCTGCTGCTTACCAGCAGGCTGCCCCCAATATGGGCGGTGCTGATGGCGCTGCAGAAGGCGAAGCCCCTGCCGACGACGAAGATGTGGTCGATGGCGAGTTCACCGAAGAGGCCGGCGAATAAGGATGAGAGCAGCCGCCCTCAAGATTATCAATAAATCATGATCTATTTGCGGAGATAGCCGCGGCAAGCTGGCGGCTGTCTCCGCCTGTATAACCGGGACGAAACCCTATGAGCCAGCAAGATTACTATGAAACCCTCGGCGTACCCAAAAACGCCAGCCAGGACGAGATCAAAACCGCTTTCCGCAAACTGGCGCGCCAGTATCACCCCGATGTGAGCAGCGCCGAAGACGCGGAAGAACGCTTCAAGGAGATCAACGAAGCCTATGCGGTGCTTTCGGATGCCGATAAGCGGGCGGCCTACGACCGCTACGGCCATGCCGGGCTGAACGGCTTTGGCGGCGCTCCCGACTTCAGCAACCTGGATATTGAGGACATCCTCAATATGTTTGGTTTTGGCGGGTTTGATTTTGGCGGACGCCGCCGGGGAGGGCGCAACCGGCCGGCCCGCGGGGCAGATTTGCAGTACAATCTCCCCCTGGAATTTGAAGAGGCCGTCTTTGGTGTGGAGAAAGAGGTCGAGTTTGTGCGCGACGAGGTGTGCTCCCGCTGTTCCGGCAGTAAGGCCGAACCCGGTACCCAGGCTGTGCGCTGCCCGACCTGCAACGGTCAGGGCGAGGTGCGTCAAAGCCGCCAGACATTGTTCGGTTCGATGGTCCAGGTGGTCACCTGCCCGAACTGCAGCGGCTCCGGAGAGATTGTGGAATCCCCGTGCAAGCAGTGCGGCGGGCGCGGCATCGAACGCCAGAAGCGCACCAAAACCGTGCAGGTGCCCGGCGGCGTAGACACCGGAACGCGCATCCGCTTGAGCGGAGAAGGCCAGCCTGGCGCCAACGGCGGCCCCAGCGGCGACCTGTACCTCTCGATCCGGGTCAACCAGCACAAGTTCTTCCAGCGGCGCGAGTATGATATCGTGCTCAATCTGGACATCAACATTGCCCAGGCCAGCCTTGGAGCAGAAGTGGAAGTCCCCACCGTGGACGGCCCGGCAGTGCTTTCCATCCCCGCGGGCATCCAGCCTGGCAAAGTGCTGCGCATGCGCAGTAAAGGCGTGCCGTATCTGCGCTCTGACAAGCGCGGCGACCAGCTTGTAGTGATCAACGTGGAGATTCCCAAAAAATTGACCCACGAGCAGCGCGAGCTGATGGAAAAGATGGCCGAGAGCCTCGGCACCGAGGTCAAGCCGCAGGAACGCTCGCTGCTTGACCAGGTGAAGGATTTCTTTACGGGGTGATAAGTCAAGTTACTTAGTCAATCAGGCACCCAGGCAACCAAAAAACAGGCACCCAGTCACCCAGGCAACCAGGAAAATGAATTTCTGTCTGGGTGATTTTTTTACCTGATGGGTGGGTTCGATTGCCAGCGCTGTCTGAAACCGGCTTTCCTGATCACTCGTCACCAGGTGCCTATTTCCTAGTCCCCCGGTGCCTGATTTCTCGGTAACTTCCCCCCTTTTCCTTTATAATATCTGAACATTAAACTCAAGGATGGAAAATGAAATCAATTGCCGTGTATTGTGGATCGTCGGATAAGGTGTCAGAAGCGTACCTGCAGGTGGCGCGGAATTTGGGCCGGCTGCTGGCCGAGCGCGGCATCCAGGTGGTGTATGGGGCGGGCAGCACCGGGATGATGGGGGCAGTTGCCATGGCGGCCATGGATGCAGGCGGCGATGTGATCGGCGTGATGCCGGAGATGTTCAACACCCCGCAGCTGGCGCTGCCGACCACCACCCGCTATGAAGTCGTGCCCGACATGCACGCCCGCCTGGAACGCATCATAGATATTTCCGAAGGGTTCATCGCCCTGCCCGGCGGCTACGGCACGATGGACGAATTCTTCCAGACGGTCACCTGGGCACAGATCGGCCTGCACAGCAAACCGGTGGGGCTGCTCAATTTCGGGGGCTATTACGACCTGTTAATCCGGTTCATGCAGCATGTAGAGGATGAAGGGTTCATGTATTCCGGACACAACGGGCTGTACGTGTCCGCCGAAACACCGGAAGCGCTGCTGGAAGCGATGGTCCATTACCATCCGCCCAGTGGACTGCATCAATGGGTGGACCGGGAAGACGCGGGGTAGATCAGCGGGGTGTCATGCTGAACGCAGTGAAGCATCTGCCGGGCAGCCAAAATAGCTTCCAATCTCAGGGAAAAAGCAATAAAACCGAACGATCTCGATTGTTTGGTAATGGTTGTTTCCCCAAAACAATTTTAAGGAAGTTCAAATATCTGCTCGCAAACCTGATGGAAGATGCGCTGCAATTTCCAGTGCCACTCCCACATGGCAATGAATCCCGACAGCCCTTTGGGGGCGTAGAACCCGGTCTGGCGCAGATGTAGGTTGGTAGATTCGTCTTCCACGACCTCCCATTCCAGCCAGCGGGTACCGAATGGCGTTTTGTTTTCCAGCAGGATACAATCCCCAGTTTGGACTTTAATCTGGTAATTATCCAGCCGGGATTGGGCATAGGCTGACAGCTGTTCAATCACAGCGTGGGGGTTGGCCTGCAGGGGGAAGTGCAGGCAGGTGACAAAAAAGCCTTCATGTTTCAGCCGGGGAATATCTTCCACCCCGCGCACCCAAACCCGGTCCAGGTGGTCAGGGTGCAGTTTCTCCAGCGAATCTTGCACGGCCTGGCGGTAGCCGGTCGGCTGTATCTCCGGGAACACGGTCAGCGCTTTGGGGTCTTTGACGATGCTGTCGCTTTTCAGTCCTTCGATTAGGGGATAGGTGATCTTGCTTGGCACCGGGGAAAGCTGCCCAACGAGGGCTGCCATCCATGAAATGGGCAGGAATGGCAGCAGCACCATCGGCCGGTGGAACCCACGCTGTTGAGCCAAAATGCGCATCACGTCAGCATAGGTGTGGCGTTCCGGCCCGCCGATCTCGAAGACCTGCCCCTGACCGCTGTGGTTCTCCAGCGCGGCAATCAGGTAGTCGACGACATTCTCGGCAGAAATGGGTTGGGAAAGGTGCATCAGCCAGGTGGGGCCAATCAGCACCGGGAGCTGCTCACAAACGTAGCGGATCATCTCAAAGGAGATGCTGCCCGGCCCCACGATCACCCCGGCGCGGAACTCCGTCACCGGGACGGGATACTGCCGCAAGGTGATACCGGTCTCGATGCGGGATTGCATGTGCGGTGCGATCTTATCCTCTGGGTCGGCCAGGCCGCCCAGATAGATGATGTGTTTCACGCCAGCTTCTTCGGCGGTCAGGGCAAAGGCTTCTGCCCCTGAAAGCTCGATCTCCCGGTAGCCGTTCCCACTGGACATGTTATGGATCAGATAATAGGCGGTGTCGATCCCGGCTAAGGCTGCCACAAGGGTCTCCGGGAGGGAGACATCTGCTTCCACGATCTCCACCTGACTGGCCCACGAGCGATAAGCGATCTTCTCCCGCGTGCGCACCATGCTGCGGACAGAATGCCCTGCGGCCAGCAGCCGGGGGATCAGTTTCCCTGCAATATACCCGCTGGCGCCAGTCACCAGGATGCGCTTAGCTGCCATTGCTTTGCCCCTCCCCGGCGATCTCCACGGCGCGTTTTTCCAGGTTGCGCACCATCCCGTCGAAAATGAACTTGTGGATGGGGAACAGCGAATACCAGTACAGCAAGCCGGGCATCCCCCTGGGGGCAAAATAAGCTCCTAATATCAGCAGGGTTTTGCCATTCGGACGCGGCTGCGATTGCAGTTCCAGCCAGGCTTTTCCCGGCGTGACCATCTCCGCCCGCAGCAGCATGGAACGGTTGGGTACAATTTCCTCCACCCGCCAGAAATCGAGCGAATCGCCCACGCGGATATCGTCCGGGTCCCGGCGGCCGCGGCGCAGCCCGACCCCGCCGACCATTTTGTCCATCCAGCCGCGGATCTCCCAGGCCCAGTCCATATACAGCCAGCCGCGGTCTCCGCCAATCCCGGTGTAGGCCCGGAAGACGGTCTCCGGGGGCAGGTCCAGCAGCTTTTGCCGCCGCTCGATCATCATTCCTTCTTCCACGGAGAACCGGTAGGGTTCCACATCCCCAGCAGAGTTGACCAGCGAATCGCTCCAGGAGGTTTCTACCTTCCCGGTGTTGAATTTCCCCAGGGCCAGGTCCACCGCAGTGCTGACATCCAGCAATTTGATCTGCGGGAACAGCTCCCGTGCCAGCGAGTTGGTCACCAGGCTTTCGGCATGCAGGCCCTGGATGAGCGGCAGCACCACCCGCCAGTGGATCGGCGAGACCAGGTGCACCCACAGGGCAGAAAGCCTCGGCGAATAAACCGGCACAGGGATCATCAGACGCTTGAAGCCGCGGATTTTTGCGTAAGCCTGCAGCATATCGGCGTAGTTCAGCCGGGTCGGCCCACCGATCTCGATCACCTGGCCTTCACTGGCGGGGTTTTCCAGGGCGGCCACCAGATAGTCCAGTGCATTGCGGATGGCGATGGGCTGCGCCAGGGTGTAGAACCAGCGCGGACAAATCCCTAAAAACTGCCGCTCGCCCAGATAGCGGATCATTTCAAACAAGGCGCTGCCCGAGCCAACGATCATCCCGGCGCGGAACTCGGTGACGGGCACTGCGCCGCGCCGCAAGATCTTGCCGGTCTCCAGCCGGGAGCGCAGATAAGGGGAAAGCTCAGCCTGCTCGTCGGCCAACTCGCCCAGATAGATGATGCGCTGCACCCCAGCTTGCCTGGCTGCGGATGCAAAGTGATCCGCAGCGATCATATCGCGGTCAGCAAACACCTGTCCGCCCTTCATCCCATGGATCAGGTAATAGGCAGCGGTGATGCCCTGCATGGCGGCGGGCAGGGTTTCGGGCTTGAGCACGTCGCCTTCCACTACCTCTACATCGTCCAGCCAGGGGTGGCCGAACAGGCGGGTTTTATCGCGCACCAGGCAGCGCACCCGGTAGCCTGCTTCCAGCAGGCGCGGCACCAGCCGCCCGCCGACATAGCCGGTGGCTCCGGTTACAAGGATCAGATTGTTTTCATTGGGTTGGGTCGTGTGAGTCACGGGTGTATTGTATTGTCTCTGGTGGAATGCGTCAACCAACAGGGTGGAATGGGAGTAGCGATTTTGGTGGTTTAAAACCAATCATAGATATTCAATAGTGTCTAAATTAGTCACATCAGTGTCATGCCCGCGCAGGCGGGCATCCAAAAATACAGGCGTATTTTTAACTGGATTCCCGCTACAAGCGTGCGGGAATGACGCGCTCCTGTTGTTATTGTATGCCTTTAAAACCCTTAATTTCGCCGCTCTGCACACACCGGAGACTGAAACAGGCTGCCCGACAAAAGGTATACTATACCTACCATCAATTAATCGAAAGGGGCACAATGGAATCACGCTATACTGGCAGCTTATTGGGGCTGGCCTGCGGGGATGCGGTCGGCACCACGGTGGAATTTAAAGCCCGCGGCACCTTCGAACCGGTCACGGACATGGTAGGCGGTGGCCCGTTTGGTCTTGCTCCAGGGGAATGGACGGACGATACCTCCATGGCGCTGTGTCTGGCAGAAAGCCTGCTGGAGAAACAGGGCTTTGATGCAAAAGACCAGATCGAACGCTATGTGCGCTGGTGGAGAGAGGGCTACCTCAGCAGCAAGGAATTTACTTTTGATATTGGCAATACGGTGAGGCTGGCGTTGATGCGCTTTGAGGAAACCGGCGACCCATTCAGCGGTTCCGAACATCCGCGCTCGGCGGGCAATGGCTCGATCATGCGCCTGGCGCCGGTTCCGATATTCTATGCCAATTCGATGAAAGACGTGATCCACTACTCGGCGCAAAGCTCGCTGACCACACACGCCACCGCCGAAGCGGTGGATGCCTGCAAGCTGTTTGGCGTGATGATCGCCATGGCGCTCCACGGACAATCCAGGGAAGAGATCCTCTTTGGTACACACCAATATCTCGATTGGGAAACGCTCTCCCCAAAGATCAGACAGATTGCCAGCGGGGATTACCGGGAGAAATCCGAGCACGAAATCCGGGGGAGCGGCTATGTGGTCGAGAGCCTGGAGGCAGCGTTATGGACGTTCCTTAATTCCGAAACTTATCCGCAGACGGTGCTCATGGCAGTAAATTTGGGAAATGATGCGGATACGACCGGGGCGATTGCCGGTCAGCTTGCGGGGGCTTTCTATGGCGTGGCGTCTATCCCCCAGGATTGGTTGAGAAAATTGAAATATACGGAAAAAATAGAGGAATACGCGATCCGGCTTTACAAAAATCGTGTGAGCGAGTAGTGTAAAACCGGATCATTTGGCAGTTCACTCGGGCAGGTCATCCAGCACCTGCTGCATTTTGGACTTGTATTCCTGGAAGGCTTTGCGCCCTTCTTTGGTCAGGCGGATGACCGAATACGGCTTTTTATCGACAAAGGTTTTCTCCACTTCCACGTAGCCAGCTTCTTCCAGCTTGCTGATGTGGGTTGCCAGGTTGCCCCAGGTCAGCCCGGTGAGGTGCGTCAGGTAGACATAGTCCACTTCGTCCACCACGTACAGGTAGGTCATCACCATCAGGCGGGCCGGAGAGTGGATCACCCGGTCCAGGTCGGCCAGCGGGTGGCGTTCCTCAGATTCCGGGCTAGACATGGGCGTTTTCCTGTCCGTTCAAGGGGTACTGGCGGAGGAAGCGGGCAAACACCCATGCACCGCATACCACCATTACCAGCCCGGTGATAAACTGCGGCACCGTGGTGACCACAGCCCCTTCAGGGCGCAGGATCACGCCCAGAGGCGGGGTCAGCCCCAGCAGAATGCCGTACAGGTAGAAGCGTGAAGTATCCATGGTATAGGCGAATACCGCAAAGAAGGCAAAGATGAGCACACCGAAGAGGGCGTCCATCAGCCAACCCGGTTGGGAGGGGAAGGTTCTGCCCAGCCAGCCGGTCATCGCCAGGATGTAGACCAGCAGGGTGAATAGCTGCAAGCCGATCGCCAGGCCAAGGACCGTCCTTCTTTCTTTGCTGCGCCGCAGGCTGATCTTGACCAGCCCGATGCGGGGGGTGATAATCCTGCGTTTTGCCCACATATACAGTACCAACCCGATGCCCATGACGGCAAAGGCGGGCAGATAGCTGACCCATACGGCAATGCCGCGTTGTTCCAGCGGATCCTGCAAGGCCAGGAAGACGAAAAAGCTGCCCAGGAGCAGGTCCCACAGACCATCTTTTACTGTCAGCGCCAGCGAGCGCCGCGCTGCATTGGAAATTTGATTCTCAGACATTTTTGACTCCGTATACTTTGATTTTTAGTTTACTTTGTTTTTCAAAGTACTTTTATTATACAATATAATTTCCAGGTGTCAATAAGGAAAAGCTAACTTTGGATAAGAATTCGGACACAACACGTTTTGATGGTATGGGGAGCGGATTGTCATTCCGAACGTGACGTCTGAAAGACGTTAGTGAGGAATCCCCTGAAACTGCCAACCCAGGCAACCCCATCCCAATCCCGGGCACTCCTCCCCAGGGAATTTGCGCCTGATCCAAATATCTTGCCAGCCTTTGATTGGTGGGTGGATGCTTCGGTTTCCGCTGCGCAGCAGCGTCCCTCAGCATGACATGCTGCCAGAAGGTTCATTTTCGTGTTTCCAATCGGTGTAAACTCGTTTCCTAAAATTTTGCTTGCTTTTCCGACTGCATCTCCGATAGTTTTTTCCGAACTTTTGCCTGAATCTAGGGGAATAACCTGGTTTATTTAGATCGAAGAGAAGAGAATACCTACCCGGTGGCCTGGGGGATGCGAACACCCTTCCCGGGCCGGCTTTTCAGCCGCAGCACCACCACCCCGGCCAGGATCAGCAGGCTGCCGACCCACTGCAGCACGGTCAGGCGTTCGTGGAGGAAGATATAGGCGATCAGGGTAGTGAAAGGCGGTTCCAGGGTCAGGATCAGGTTGGCTATGCTGGAAGGCAGGTAGACCAGGCTGACATTATACAGCCCGTACCCGAGCAGGGTTGGCCCGACTGCGAGGGCGACCAGGAGCCACCAGCCCTGCCAGGCGTCTCCCAGCCAGAAGAGATCGGCCGCGTTGGGGTCTGCACCTGGAAGATGGCTGCTGATCCCCAGGGTGAACCCCAACAAAAAGAGGGAGGCAAACCCAAACGTGTACAGCAGGTTCGTCCATGGATCAATGCCGCGCTGGGAGGCAGACCGCCCCATCAGCGAGTAGACCGAATAGAGCAAGCCGGAGAAAGCCCCCAGCAGGATGCCGCCCAGGTTGGTCTGGGCAAGGTCCTGGCCCCATGTGCCGGAAACCAGGATCACCCCGCTGAAGCTGAGCAGGATGGCGAGCCATTTACCCAGGTAGAACGGCTCTTTGAGCAGCCATCGTCCCAAAATGGCGGTGAACGCGGCCGAGGTGTAGGTCAGCACGGTGGCAAGGGCGGCCCCTGTCAGGGCGACCGAATAGGTCCAAATGGAATTGTATACTGCCAGCACCAGGCCGAAAATGACCATATAGAGGATGTGCCGGGAAGGCAGTTTCAGCAGCGAACGCCGGAAGATCAGCATCGCCGGGATCAAAGCGAGGACAACAAACACATTACGCCAGAAGGCCAGCACCAGGGGAGGCATGTCGTAGGTCTCGGTCAGGTAGCGGATGAAGATGCCCGTGGCGGAAAAGACCACGGCATCGATGATGGCGATCAGATAGCCTTTGGAACTGGATTTGCTTGATTCGGTGAGAATGGTCATGCGGTTTCCTCAAGAGATTTGCATTATTATAAATAGATTGCCAGTTTAAAGGGAAAAGAGCCGGTCATTTGACCGGCTCTTAGTATTGGATGGGCTAATCCCCAATAGAAGCGTTTGCTTCCATCTCCCCGATTGGCGCATTTTCGGCTTCCTTTGGGGGGAGCTTGAACTTGAGGAACACCGGGATGACCGCCATCAGCGCCATGATAGCCGTAAGGGTAAACGGCACCTGCGGGCTGAAGCGCTCCCAAAGGGCGGCACCGATGTAAGGAGCGGGCAGGGAGATGATTCCCAGGCTGGTCCAGAAGAGGCCGAAGGCCATACCGCGCATGTTCTCCGGCACGGCTTTTGAAACCAGCGAGTTATACGCCGGGGACTGCAGGCCAACGCCCAGACCGAACAGCACCCACACCATGGCGAAGCCCAAGAACCCGGCTTCCACTCGGGTGAAGAGGAACACGGCGGCCGCGTCCAGGGTGAACCCGGCGATGATCGGGACGCGCTCCCCCATTTTGTCGGAGAGCCAGCCAGCCGGGATGGTGATCGCCATCATGGTGATGCCGAAGATCGAGCCCAGCCAGCCGATCTGGGTGGTGTTGAGGCCGCCGAAGTTTTCCAGGTAAAGCGGGAACAGCGTATCCGACATGCGGAAGGCGGTATCGCGCACCCCGTCGGTGACGAACACCCAGGTGATCAGCCCGCCGGCAAACAGCATCCCGGCCATGGTGACCACACTGGATTTGAGCGACTCAAAGGTCAGCGGTTGGGCATCGGCTTTTTCTTTCTCTTTTTGCCCGTCGGTGCGTGCCATGCGCACCCGCAGGACGGCTGCCAGGGTGTACAGCGCGGCAGAGATCAGCAGCATCAATTTGAAACCGTAGCCGCTGACCAGCAGACCGCCCAGGGGCGGCCCCACCACCTGGATGATCATGAAGATCGTGTCGGTGATGCCGTAGACCTTGCCGCGGTTCTCTTCGCTGCTTTGTTCGGCGATGAAGGCGCTGAAGCTCGGACCGACCATGGCACGGGCGATCGAGGCGACACTCAGGCCGATCAGCACCCAGTGCCAGGAAGTGGCAAAGGCGATCAGGATGTGCCCGGCTACCCCGCCA
>QKGK01000557.1 GCA_003250455.1 Chloroflexota bacterium
TGTTCAGGACAGAAATGTACTGCATGGACCCGGAAGGGATCATGGAGCAGGAAAATGCTTACTTGCAGCTATTGGGAGAAGCAGACAGCTTTGTGCTGGAAGGCAGTACGCTTACGATCCGCACTGCGGCCGGAGAAGAGCTGATCTTCGCCCCCGCCTCCGAGTAATTCCCAAGCCATAAACCTAAAGCGGCCAGCGATCGACTGGCCGCTTTTTTATTCCCGATTCCCCATTCTTAATGGATTTGTCCGGATAATCCAAACCTGCACAGCGGGGGATGTTGATCATTTGCAACAGATATTAATTTGACTAATTTTACAATTTTTGTATTATTTATTAAGTACATGCTAACCATCATACGGTAAAGGAAGGAAAATGAAACCCAAAACCCGACTCGTTCTTGTTACAGTTGTTCTCTCCCTAGCGGTCCTGGCTTGCCTGGGCGGTGGACAAAACACATCTTCATCCTCACCTTCAGGCGATGAAGACCCGCTGCTCGGCACCGCCTGGATACTCGACCAATACGCCGGAAACGAACTGATTCCCAATGGCAACCGTCCGTCAATCACTTTTCAAGGCGGGCAGGCCTCCGGGAATGCAAGCTGCAATGGATGGCAGGGAGCGTACACCATCGATGGGACCAATCTCACTTTTTCTGATTTTTCAGGGTCTGAAATTTTCTGCGAATCCCCAGACGGGATCATGGACCAGGAAGCTGCTTTCCTGCAAATGTTGGGTGACGCGGCAAGCTACGAATTAAATGGAGACCAGCTGACGATCTTCACCAGCAGCGGGGAAACGCTCGTTTTCTCGAGAATGTAAAGGAAGAATAACTAATTTGATCGTCAGCGCACCTGCTCGACGATCTCAGCGGCAATTTCAAAGCGGTTGAAGGGCGGCATCAGGTAGATGCCCTGCCCCCAGGTCTTGATCTGCTCGATATGTTCGACTGCAATCCTGATCCCCTCTTTGGCTGAATCTTTCCCGGCGCTTGCGATCCGTTCGAGGATCCCCTCCGGGATCGAGATGCCCGGCACTTCGTGATGCAGGAATTTGGCATGCCGCAGGTTATACAGCGGCAGCACCCCCACCAGGATCGGCTTCTCGAAGGGGCCATACTGCTCGGCATACTGCGCCAGGAACTGCTGGCCCTTCTCCGGCTCGTACACCGGCTGGGTGAGGAAGAAATCTGCCCCATTGTTCATTTTACGGCGCAGCACCTTGATCTCGCGCTCCGGGTCTTTGGGGATCAGGTTGAGCGCGCTGCCAACAAAGAAATTGGTCGGCTCACCGATCTCCATCCCGGCGTGGTCGATGCCGGTGTTGAACCCCTCCTTGACCAGCTTGATCAGGCCGGAAGGAGCCAGGTCGTAGTTATCCATCGCGTCGGGGTAATCCCCGATCTCGGTGGGGTCTCCCATGACGACGAAAATATTGCGCACCCCAATGGCGTGGGCAGCCAGCAGGTCACCCTGCACGCGCAGCAGGTTGCGTCCCCGCGTGGGGAAATGCAGTGTCGTCTCGATGCCTACCTGGTTTTGCAGCAGTTCGCAAACCGCCCAGGGGCTCATACGCATGCGGGCCATCGGGCTGTCCGCCACGTTGATCACATCCGCACCGGCTTCGTGCAGCAGGCTGGCCCCCGCCAGCAGCTTATGGGTGGAAAGGCCGCGCGGCGGGTCCATTTCCACACAGATGGCAAATTTCCCGGATTCAAACTGGGAGGCCAGGTGGCTTTTCTCCGTGCTGAGGGCTTCCAGTGCAAGATTGCCATCAGCTTTCAGGGCGGGCAGATCAATAACATCCTCTTCCAGCGTGGTTTCCAGTGCGGTGCGCATGGCACGGATATGGTCGGGCGTGGTGCCGCAGCATCCCCCCACCACTTCCACCCCCGCCTGCCGGAATGCCAGGGCATAATCGCCAAAATAGTCCGGCCCGGCAGGATACATAATGCGCCCGCCGACCCGCTCTGGCCAGCCCGCATTGGGTTTGACTGAAAAATGCGCCTCGGGAACCGCTTCCCGCATTTGCCGGATGATCCGCAGCACCTGGGCGGGACCTTCCGAGCAGTTGACGCCGATCACATCCGCCCCTGCTTCGTACAGCCATTCGGCCACCCGGCGGGGATGGTCACCCAGCAAGGTGCGGTCGTCGCGGGTAAAGGTCATCGTTGCAAGCACCGGCAGGTCGCTGACCTCCCGCGCCGCCCGAATTGCCTCACGCATCTCATACAGGTCGCTGATCGTTTCGATCACAATCAAATCCACCCCGCAGCCCGCCAAAGCCCGGATCTGTTCGGCGAACACCTCGCGGGCTTCTTCACCGGTCACCCGTCCAAAAGGCGCCAGCCGGATTCCCAGCGGGCCGACATCCCCGGCAATCAGCACCGTTTTAAAAGACGCGTCCACCACCTTCTTCGCCAGGTTAACCCCGGCGCAGTTGATCTCTTCCAGGTGGTCTTCCAGACCGTGTTCGGCCAGCTTGAAGCGGTTGGCACCGAAAGTATTGGTCATAATCACCTGCGCACCTGCTTCGATATAGGCGCGGTGCACTTCCGCCACCATCCCCGGGTTGGTCAGGTTGAGCTCATCCAGGCAGCCCTCAAAAGATTCCCCGCGGGCGTGCAGCATGGTGCCCATCGCCCCATCGAAGACCACCGGGTTCTCAGCCGAGCGAAGGAGTGCGGTAAAACGGTTCTCGGTCATGAATTCAGTTTGCAGCTTCCAGTTCTGCGTCGATGATCTGCGCAAAGGTGGAAAACGCCTGCGCCCCGGCTACATACTGACCATTAATGAAGAAAGTCGGGGTAGAAAGCGGGGCGTTGATCGCAGTCAGCACGGCAGTATCTTCCATGACCACATCCACATAGCGGTTCTCTGCCAGGCAGGTAGAAAACGCAGCCATATCCAGGCCCAGGGAATCCGCATAAGCCAGATACGCATCATCCGAGAGGCCCAGCTGGCCGCTGAAGAGCAGCTCGTGATACGTCCAGAACACATTTTGCTCGTCGGCACAGTGCGCAGCATTGGCCGCTGGTACCGCATCCGGATGAATGGAGGTCAGCGGCAGGTCCTTGAACACATAGCGGATCTGGTCGCCATAGGTATTGATGATCTGGGCAAAGGTTTCGCTGTGATAGCGCTGGCAGTATGGGCATTCATAATCGCTGAATTCCACAATCGTCACCGGGGCATCCAAAGACCCCAGGTACGGGTCGTCATTGGAGATCGGGATCTCGTATCGCTGGGTAACATTGGCTTCCTGATCTGCCTGTACATTGGGTTTTCCCCAAAGCTGAAACCCGACAAACAGTCCGGCAATGAACATGAACGGCAGTCCGGCAATCAACACTGAGGTTATATTGCTGCTTGCGGATGCTCCTTTTCTTTTATTTGCACGCATGGTTAAGCTCCAAAATTTAACGGTTTGATGGCGAAAATGCCAAAACCTGGTTGGGTGAGATTATATCATTGTGTAACCAGCTGCAGATGAATGATTCCCACCTGCAAAGAGGTGGATTGTATCTTTGGAATTCAATCAACCACAGATAAACACAGATTCACACAGATATAATTTTTCATTCCTTACCGATAGAGTTGCCTAACTGCACGACCAATAGCCGGATTTTTGCCTGACCGCGCTGCTCT
>QKGK01000040.1 GCA_003250455.1 Chloroflexota bacterium
ATCGCTGGTGGGGATATTAAAGGTATTGAACGTGGCCGGGTTTTCAAAGACATAATCCGTCACTTTGGCGCCGGCATCCTCATCCCACAAGGCAATCCGGACATACCCCACCAATTCCGGTGAGGTCATCGATAGCTGAATATCATAGCTTTGGGTCTCGGCTACCAGCTGCAAGCCATCGAAGCGCAACTGCACCGGGCTGGGACGGCCAGGGTAATCTTTGCCGGATTCAAAAGAAAAAGCGGTGTTGACCGTTTCGCCGTCATCAAGGGTCAGCGAAAAAACCGCTTCGTTGGTCCCATTTTTGGGATATACGGCTGCCTCCACCATCCACTGCGCCTTGAGCGATTCCATGATCTGCGAAAATGCGTTTGGCAGGTCTGCCTGCTGGGCAATAAAAGAAAACCCGCCGGTTGTCGCGGCGAGATTTCTGAGTTCCACTTCGTTGATATTGCTGTTCAGTCCGGAAAGGCCGATCGTGTGGACCGGCACCTGCATGGCCATAGACAGATCGATCAGTTCCTGCAGGGTGTGCGTACTGCAAACAGATGCACCGCTTTTCTCGTCCTTTCCATCGGTGAACAGGATCACCGCCCGGCGGCCCTGCGGCGCATTGGCCTGGGCTTCCACCGCGGCATAAGCGGCATCATATAGGCAGGTGCCCCGGTTCGAGACCGCATATTGGTCAATGGCAAAACTTACCGCATTGAGATTGTTGGTAAAGTCCTGCAGCAGTTTGATTTGTTCATCAAACTGCACCACGCCAAACAGGGCATTATCCGGGGTATTATTGAGCGCCTGTTTGGCCGCCGCCTGCAGCTTTTGAGCACTGCCCCCCATGCTGCCGCTGGAATCCAGCACCAATGTGACATAAATAGGAATATCCGGCGCCTGGATCAACGCCGGAGAGACATCCCCTGTATTCAGTATTGTGATTTGCGCATTTTGCGCATTGAGAGTGGTCAGCGGGAGTCCGCTGCCGGGATCGTACAGGTTGAAGTACAGCTTGAGGAGCATCTCATCTTCCGCTTCCAGCGTGGAGATCAGATTAATACGAATATCCCATTGGGCTTGAGCTTTCACCAAATAACCAGAAAACAGCATGAAAAACAAACACCCCAAAAGGACAATTTTCTTCATATTTGGTCTGAAGCGCTCCTCTTAGACAATTAAAGGAAAATTCCACTACCAATTAAAAAATATGTAACTTAATAAAATTGAAGGTTCAATCCCTGACTAAAAATTTATTTCTGGTTGTTGTAAATTGGGAACAATGTGCGGCGAAGTGTTTAATTCGGTTATATTTTATCCGATTTGTAACATTAAAGCAATAGCCCGAATAAAGTTTCTAAAACTTACGCATGATTTCAAGCTGTCATTTGATTCAATTTACAAAAAGGGAAACTAAAAAACACTTATTACCCGCTCTCCCCCGTCAGCCGAGATATCTGCAGGAGGCAAAACCGGATCACGTCCTGTTCATCCGGAGGTAGGGTGCTTTCCTCGATTTGGGCAATCCTTTCCACATCATTGATCGCCCGGATGATGCTGATCGGGACTTCAATGTTGCCTTCAAGGAAGGTGTTCAAATATTCCATCGTGCCGAGCAGGAAGCGCCGCATTTCATCATCAGAATGCGCCGTGCGGAAAAAACCGGTTAAAGTCGGCGGCAGCTTTGCCCCTCTTTGGAGGGCAGGCACCCCGCCGGCGGTGTGCGTGGTGGACAATGAATATAAGGCCATCGCCAGTTCTGAAAAGCTCTGGACGCGCTGGTAAATCGAGTCCCCCATCAGGTCCCAGATGATCGTTCGCCATGCGCGGATCTGTTCCGGCATCTGCAGGTATTTTTCAACCTCTGCCTGCCAGCCGGCATCAATTTTTCCTTCCACCTGTTCCAGCATCTTCTCAATATTTGTATTGAAGAGATCTTCCTGCAGCAGGGCGGCGAGTTCCGGACGTAAAGTGGGCAACAGTTCCGGATCAAAGATTTTATGGGTAATGAAGTCATTCACATTGAGGCCGTGCCGTCGAAGCAGTTCCTGCTGGAATAAAGACAGATAACGGGGCATTGCATCTATGTCTTCGCGCAATGCGACAAAAGCCGAATTGCCCGCCGGAAATGCCGTCTCGATATGCCTGAGAAATTCTCCCTGCCAGTCCTGATAGAGCCGCAGCGTGGTGAGAATTTCATACACCGGCAGGTTGGGCAGCAAGCGCTCTGCAATGATCCTCTCCTGTTCATATGTCGCCAACGTTTTCTGCGAGAAGCGTTCCAGCGAGCGGAATAACCCTGTGGTGAGCTGGTTTAATCCCAGGACAAATGTTTGCGATTCATTATGGGCAATCGCCCTCAGCAAGCTCCCCTGCTCCGAAAACGGGATGATCTCAGCGATATTGGCCAAGATCTGCCTGCCCTGTTCCCGTCCGGAACTGGATCCTTTTCGTGAGGTAGGTCGGTCCCGTAATTGGGGCAGTGACCGGCCAATGAAATAGGATGCAGCATGCACCCCGATGACATCTTCTTCCCGCCCATACAGGATAAGCCGGAAGTTTTCTGTCAGCTCGTTCAAAAACTCCTGGTAAATCTTCCCATTCGAACGGATGGTCAGCCGTTCCATTTCCTGGATGCTCCTGCTGTGGATGCTAAGGCGGCTTTCTGTCAGGGCTTCCGAAGCCCGGATCAGGTCGTCGCGGTGAGCCAACTGGGTTTCCCGTACGTGGTACAGCAGGCGGACGAATTCACCTGCAGGTAAAAAGCGCAGTTCCTCCGAAAGATGCCCCTGAAAGGTTCGCAGATCTCCCCCCAGGAAAACTCCCTGCAATGGCGTCACCGCGTATTCGGTGCTTTTACGGGCTGCCGCAGGCAGCTTCCTGGCAAACCGCCGTTTGCTGTCCGCTGATTCCAGGAATGCAGGCATGCCAGCCACTTTGGAATAATATCCACCCTGCCGCTGCATCGGCTCCCCGCTCCCCAGTTTAATGCGTACATCTTCCGTCACGCCATGTTCTGCCAACCAGGTTTGGATCTCGTATTTGGCCTTACGATATAAAAACGCGCTGGTTGCCTGGCTGGCTTGCTGGCTCAGGTCAGATCCGGCAATAAACACTTCCGAGATCATCTCGGTAAAGCGCTCCGGCGGCGTTTGTGAAGTTTGGCGGCTTTGCGTGGCATAGTCCCAAATCCGGTTGAGATAGGACGGAATATCCCCCACAATTCCAGCCTCCTCAAACAGTGGGATCAACCAGATGTTGGGAAGGTCTACCTCTGGCTGGTTCCGCTGAATCTTTTCCCTCTGGTTGCCAAATTTGCGGTCCAAGGCGATCAACGCATCCGGGTCATTGGCCATACTGACCTGCAGCCCCATGATCAGACCGGGGTTCCCATATTTCCCCGCAATGGTGTTGATCTCATTCAGATTAAAAACGGTAGTGTCAATGGCAAACTGGTCGCGCTCAGTGATAATACGCTGATGGATGCGCGGCGTAATCACCGTGCGCTGCAGAAGGTCATGAAAGCCGACGACTTCACGGACGAGTTCTTCCGAGGAGCGGTTCTCAAGGATATTTGGGATCAGGGCGTGCAGCTGTTTACGGAGCTGCTTGTTAAGGGCAAAGTATTGGTCCAGCATCTTGCGGCGCTGCTGGC
>QKGK01000289.1 GCA_003250455.1 Chloroflexota bacterium
AAGCCGGCGCCATGGCCACATCCGCCATCCCGGCATTCGCCAGCAGGTTGCGGGTATGTTCAGACGTTCCCGCCTCGTGACAGGCCTGGTTCACCGACCCGGTGACAATATAGGCTGCCCCCATCATAAATGCCGCAAATGCTGCTTCAGGGGTGCCAATCCCCCCACCGGCACCAACGCGCACCAAGTTGTCGTATTGATATTTTTCTTTAAGCTCATCCCGAAGCGCTATGATACTGGGGAGCAGCCCCACTAACGGGCGGTTATCCGTGTGCCCACCCGAATCGGCTTCTACTGTGATATCGTCCGCCATGGGAACCCTGGCAGCCAGCTCAGCCTGTTCCGGCGTGATTTTCCCTTCATCCAACAAACGTTTCAGAATATCCTGCGGAGCAGGCGATAAAAACAAGGTCGCAACTTCGCGCCGGGAGAGCTTGGCGATCATCCGGTGATTGATGCGCACAGAACCATCGGGGTTCTTTTCCAGACCAGAAACGCGGTAATACACCAGCGGAACCGTCATATCCACATTCGACAGTGGTAACCCCATTCTTGACAAACAATTCAGCTGAACTGGCCTCTGCATCCGGAGCGCTGGGGCTGTTGATCAAATTAAAGGCATAAGGCCCATCCGGCAATGCCGTTTTGATCTCATCGATCGCCGACTGGATCCTTTCCGGCCCCAACCCGGCAGCACCAAACGAGCCCAAATAACCCGCCTTACCCAAGGCGATCACCAGTCGTTCAGAGGCAATCCCGTTTGCCATTGCGCCTGCATAATAGGAATATTTTGTCCCGTAGGCTTTTTGAAAACCGGCATCCCCCAAATACTCCAGGCTTATCGCCGGGATGGCCCCAAGCAAATTCCAGTCCGCTTGCTGGCCGTGTCGGGAAGAGACTTCGCCGCCAACCGCCAGGCATACTTTTCCATTCGATTCAACAACCCAAAGGGGCTGAGAAAATTCCCTGAGCAGCTGGCTGTTGTCTTTTCCGTCCTGACAAACCTGGCCACCCGGTCCAAGCCAAACCAGATCGGTATGTGTGGTATTGATATTCTCTGCAATGTGTGTGGATTCCATAGCTAAACCTTCAATAAAAAAATTGCGCACAAGGCGCTGGGTACATGATAATAAACACAACCTTTATCAGAAAGTTGCGTATTTTAATCCATTTTTTAGTGACTCAACAATGAGAAATTCGCCCCATACCCCCTTTTGATTTTTCTTTACCCTGAGAAGTGATCTATCCAAACCTTTTGAAGAGTTTCAGGGTGTTGGTAGAGGACAAGATGTTGTCCATTCAGTATTTCTCATCATCACCACAGAATTGGATTCTTCCAAAGGCAGCACCACCAGAGCCTCAATCCGGTTTCCCGTCCCCCGACAGCCGATGACAAGGACATTCATCTCATGTGCAAGGAAGTTTTGAGCCAGACCAATCGGAACCCGCACCTGATACACCCAATCATTGATCAAAGTAAACTCAACCCTGGGATAGTCAACCACTTCAGACCTTCTATGGAAAATCCCCTGATCGGGAAAATAAAACCTCGGGTAAAGCACTTTCCCCACTTGAAGGATGCCCCCTTCCGATGAAAGCAATTGATTTATCTGTTTCACAGAAATATCACTGTTTTCTGCAACCTCTTTTATATATGTCTGTCTATCCTGAGCAGCCAGAGGTTGGATCTGGTCTGGGATCAGCCCCGGGGCGAAGCTCACGAAGACAGAAAGTGCAACAAATCCGGCCCCAACCCGAAGCCAGCTTGTTACATCCAACGGTTGTATTGAAGAAACGATCCGGGTTTCAGGTTCAGCCACTTCATCCGCAGAAAATAACCTGGCTCTCAGCATCCATACAATTTGGAAAACCCCCAAAACATAGTACAACATCGGTACCCATTCCGTCGGGATCAAATATCGCCATCCGGATGTCCGCACCAGGGCATTGGCGAAATTGTAGCTCAAATGGATCACCAACGGCACCAGGCCAAGCCAGCCCCGCTTTTTATACGCAGTCCCGATCCCTACGGACAAAATCACTAAGTTTGCCACCAGATATGTTGTAGAAAGCGGGGATAATTCGCCTGCCCAATCCTTCGTTAAGGTATATTCCGTCTGATAATAGCTTCTCAATGTCAAAAAACGGATGGATTGGGGTAAATCCAGCACAGATAAAACTTCATTATGCAGAAAATGGGCAAGCATTTCCATCAGGCTTTCTTTGCCCACCAGGGCCTGCCCGCGGATCGAATCCGGCAGAGAAAGGGGACTCCGGAAGGTTTTTGCAGACTGTTCAAGAATGGGCTCCCTAACTTGCCCTTCTTCACTATCTCCCCAGCGGTCTTCCATCAGCAAATTAAATCGTCCCGGATCCAGTGAAAATGCGCCGACGGCAATTGTATTCCGTACCATCCAGGGCAGCACAAACATAACCGCAATACTGGCAACCAAAAATGAATTTCGGACCTGGATTTTTATTCGCCTGTCGATCACAAACAATAAAACCAGCAAAGCCGCAAATATGACTGCGACATGCAGTCGGATCAGGAAAGCAACACTCAGAAGGCCAAATGCAACCACCCATTTCTTCCCGGTTTTCTGATCTTTGATCCCGGCAATATAAAAGTAAGCCACATAAACAAGGATCACTGTCGTGGGAAATTCCGTCAGCAGTAATTTTGGGTTTGAGACGCGAACAAATTCATTGGCAACAAACGAATTCAACTGGGAGATGATTCCCATTATTGCCACCGCAAATCCTAAATTCCGTGAATGGATCTCCCGCCCAACCAGGTATAGTCCCGGCACGAATAAAGCCAAAACCGCAACCTGTAGAGCAACAAGCACCGTGTAATTTGGGCCACTCAATGCATGCAAAACTGCCAAAAACCCTATATACATAGGCCTGTACGCATACTGGGCAAACGAGATCCCTTTACCAATCAGGATAGAATAAGCATTTACATCATATAACGCCGCATCCGAATAAGGGAAATACGGCTGGGAGAATTGTCTGGGGGCAAAAAAATTGTGGCCCATGTCCGCCGTATTCCAAAGGACAACTGTTGTAATCCACAACAAGGCAAATGCCAGCACGTCGAATCTCTTTGGATTTTGATCAACAAATTTCTTTAGGAATGCCGATAGCAGCAAAGTCACTATTAGGGACAAGATCACTTGATACCCCCAAATGATCGTCCCCGCCTCTCCCCAATATGGATACCCCGGTGTAATTCCAATACCCGTGAAGCGGACAAATGTCCAAACCAAAAGGAAAATACCAAAAATGATCAGGCTCAATGGCAGGTTCAACTGTTCAAAAATTGTCCTGGCGGGTAATCGGGTCGCTGAACGGTTTTGCAGGTAGAAAAATCCTGCCCACAAGAGAAGGATCAATCCAAAATACTGGAAAACCGGCCTTAAACGTAAATAAAACTCCTGCCAGTCGACGAAATCATGCTGCCCCTCAAATCCCAGCCAAAGGAACAGCAAGGCGCCAATAAAGGTCAGGTTTTTCCAGACAGTGAGAACAGCCTTTCCGCTAAGCCAACGAGGGAGCCGTTTTTCTACCCGGTCCGCGAACAGAGCCATGCCCCCAAATACCAGGCCGATCATAACAACGCCCATTACAAGCACCAGACGGCTAAGTGACAACCCCCAAATGATACTGGCAGATTCTTCGGACTGTATTTGAATAATTTGATAAATTGGCAGAAAAGCAAGGACAGCTGAAATTCCCCAAATCAGTTTTTTATACCGTGAAATGTCTTTTTCCATGCGTTTTCTGTCCTAATTCAAATATGTGGAAACTGTTTTTTTTTCACAATTCTAATAGAGTATAATGAACCCCGTTAGAATCTGTCCAATATTTGAGAGGGATTCAATTGCTCAAAGTTAACCAGTTATTGCTATTATTTGGTAGTTCCATTTTTATATCCCTGATCATCACCAGGCTTTCTATTGCTTTAACCATTAAACTTGGTTTTATGGATAATCCTAATATTGAACGCCATA
>QKGK01000287.1 GCA_003250455.1 Chloroflexota bacterium
ACTGCCACATCCACCAGCGGGCGCGATATCCCCCTCTCTGTGGATGTGCGCGCAATGGGTGGCGAAGACGAAGGGCTGATCGTGCTGGAAGTTCAGGATACTTCCAAGCTCAAGCAGTCCGAATACCTGCTGGAATCGTATTCCAAAATGGCGGAAAAGAACGCCCGCGAAGTGGAACGCGAGAAAGACCGGGTGGAACGTCTGTTGCTGAACGTGATGCCCAAGGCCGTTTATGAAGAAATGAAAGACTACGGCACCGTCACCCCGCAGCTGTTCGATGAAGCCTCCATCCTGATGATCGACTTTGTCGGGCATACGGAAAAAGCCATCGCCCAGGACCCCACTACCCTGGTGACAGAACTCAATGACATCTTCACCGTCTTTGACCGCATCACCGACCTGTTCGCCTGCGAACGCATCCGCACGGTGGGCGACGCCTACATGGCCGTATCCGGCCTGCCGGAACCCTCCTCCGACCACGCCCAAAACATCGCCCGGGTGGCGCTGCGCATGCTGCGCTACATCCAGAAGCGCAATTCCGCCCACGCCGAAGCCTGGGAATGCCGCATCGGGATCAACTCCGGGCCGGTGGTTGGGTCGCTGGTGGGCGTGCAGAAATACGTCTACGACATCTTCGGGCCTGGCGTGAATATGGCCGCCCGCATGGAAACCCTCTCCGAACCGATGCAGATCACCATCAGCGAAAACACCTATCTGCTGCTGAAGGACGACTTTGTGTGCACCGAGCGGGGAGAATTTGAGGTCAAGGGGTTTGGCACCCAGAAGCTCTACTACCTGGAACGCGAGATGCGCGACAGGCGCTAGGCGCAGCGCGGCAGCACCTGACCGGCCCGGTCTTTACATTCCTCAATTTCATTGGGCACTTTTGCAGATGGCAGCAGCGCGCCTACGAAAACACCCGCCAGCACAAGCACCGCACCAAGCAGGAAGCTGAGCGTAATTTCTTCGCTGGCAATTAAGGCCGCCACCACCATGGTCACCAGGGGCACTATCACAAACCCATAGGATGTTCCCGAAGCCGTCCATTTACCCAGCACAAACATATACAGCAGGAATGCCATCACGGTAACCACCAGTGTCAGATAGACATATGCTGTAATCGTGTTCAGCTGGGTAGGGAGCGTCCAGGATTCCCCGTTGATGATGGACGCCGCCAGCAGAATGAGCGCGCCAGTGGTCATCCCGATAGCGTTGGTGATGATCGGCGGGTTGGGAGGAAATTTTTTGATCAGCACCCCGCCTTCCGCCAAAAAGGCGGCCGACAGCAGGATTGCCCCTACATGCGGCAGGGAAAAATTCGCCGAAGATGCGCCGCCGACCGTCACCACAACCCCCATGATCGCCAATGCCGCACCCAGGATCCCCCGCCGGGTGATCGCTTCTACGCCGTGGAAGGAGGACAGGAACAAGGTCATTAACGGCACGGTCGCCATTAATATCTGGTACAGGCTGGCCGGGATGACCACCAGCGCCCAGGCGCCAAGCAGGAAAGCAAGCCCCACTGTCAGGGCGCCGAAGAGCACCGCCCCCCAAAATGCCTTTCCCCTGGGAATGGGGATCTTCCGGATGGCGACCATTCCCCAGAAGATCAGCGCCCCCAGGGTGAAGCGCGAAGCGCCCGTCCAGAAAGGCGCCATTTCCTGGTAGGTGATCCGGATGGCTACCGAGGCCCCGCCAGCGGCGAGGATGAAAAAGGCAAAAGCAACCAATACGTTGCGTTCCGGGAGGCCCGGAGAGGATGAGATTGAGGGGTTTTGTACTGCCATTAATACCTTCCTTTTGTGTCTACAAACAATGGGTTCGCTTTACAGGAAGTCAACCATTGCGGTCAATTGGTTGGTTCCAACATCGCGGTGGTCCTGTTTACATCTGGAATTGCCTGGAGGGTTTGAAATTTTTCTAACGCTTTTCGAAACAACTCCCTGGAACGTTCTGTCTGGTTGCGCAGTTTTGCCAGCTTGCCCAATGCCACCATCGTGCGAGCAGACTGCCAGAGTAATTCCCGGTCTTCAAAGATCTTCAACGCCAGATGCAGACAAGTTTCAGCTTCCTCTAACTCACCCGAAAACATATGTGCAATGCCATATGCCCGGTGACAAACAGCCAGGTATGGTTGGTGATCATCGCGAATGGCAAGCTCCTCCAGCATGGGCGCATATTTAAGGATGGTGGTTGCGTCCCCAGCCGCGGCGGCAGAATCCACCAGCATCATATACACAATGTGTTTATGCGCCATCGTGCCGCGTTTAACCGGCTGCCCTGAGAGCCCTAAAGCCAATTCCAGTTTGTTTTTTATCTGGGCGAACTCGCCCTCAGCCTGAAGCGGCAGAGAGCTTCAATAAAACTGATTCCGCTGCCATTCATCCGGCTGGCCGGACATGGCGATCATGTATTCATATGATTCAGTGCTGTAGTTTTTTGCGATTATTGTTTCTCCACGCAACGCGTGGATCGTGGCGCTGAGCGCCACAAAAAATCAGGTTTCTCCGACTTGCTCCCGAGTGTAGCGCATATCAAGATCACGCCAAAGCTTTTCCACATCCAACACGTCATCCCAGCGGTCCATCCGGAACAGACACTGCGCCCGGATACCAACTGCGTTTGAGATCAGGTTAGGCGAGTGGACTTCAACGGCCATCGCCTCAGCCTTTTGCAAATAGGGGATCGCCTCTGCGTATTGGCCGACATACATCAGCGCCACGCCCATCCCACGATGGGCATCAATCTTTTCTATCTCGGTGACCTGGTCCCCATTCTCGCTGACCTCCACCCGCTGGCTGGCAATCTCTAAATGTTCCCGCAGCAAACTCTGCCCATCCAATGTGGTTGCCAGTGCACCCAATGCGGACGAAAGCAAGTCTTTGTTTCCCAATTTTTCGGCCAATTCGACTGCGAACGCTGCGTAGTGTTGTGCGCTTTTCCAATCCGCGGGCCTTTGCACGCGCCATGCCTCTGTGGATAAAGTGACCAGCATGCGAACATTCTCTTCGTGAGGAGAGGCCTCATCGATCTGCTCAAGACACTGCATCAAATCCATATAAGACTTTTTACTGATCTCACTTGCCTGCAGATATGTTTGGGCATCCACCGACCACTTGGCTTCAGTGGCGGTCTCGACAATCTTTCGGTTTAACCGCAAATGAACAATTTTATCCCGCTCCTCCTCTGGAAGTTCATGCCAAAGGTCCAGCGCTTCCTGATAGACGCCAATCGCCTCGACGAATTTGCGCACCTTCCGGCACACATCAGCCAATTCCTCCAGGAGGAGTATATGCAATCCCTTATTTTCACCCTTATTCAGTTCAAGGGCAATTTTTAAATTCTTTTCCGCTTCGTCATAGGCATAAACTTTTACTGCCTGCCGGGACGCCTTGCGGCAGTAATCAATTGCTTTTTCCTTCTCACCTGCCAGGGAATAATGATAGGACAGCAATCCAAATTTCCCTTCCAGCCGGTCCTGGTAGAGGGCTTCCATTGCTTCTGCCACGCGTTTGTGGAATTCCCGGCGGTGTTTTAATAGAATGGTTTTGTACACCGCTTCCTGGGTCAGGGGGTTTCGAAAAGAATATTCAATTTCTGGTAAGCGCGCAGACTCGCGGATCATATCCAGTCGCAGCA
>QKGK01000052.1 GCA_003250455.1 Chloroflexota bacterium
GAAGTGTCTCCGGGGTCCAATCCAAGATAAGCGGCACGCACCATGCGGCGCATGACCTTGGCGTTGCGGGTTTTTGGCAGGTCGCTGACAAACAGGATGCGCTTGGGCGCCAGTGGTTTGCCGATCTGGGCGGCGACCATTTGGATCAGCTCGGTTTGCAGGGGTTCGCTTTCCTGGACTTCCTGGGATAATACGCAGAACAGCACCAGCTGGCTGCCTTTGATCTCGTCCGGCACACCGATGGCAGCGGCTTCGATAATGGCAGGGTGCTGGACGACAATAGATTCCACTTCTGCCGGGCCGAGACGTTTCCCGGCGATCTTGATGGTGTCGTCGGAACGCCCGAGGATGTACCACATACCGTCGGAATCTTTGGCAGCCCAGTCGCCGTGTACCCAGGTATTCTCCCAGCGGGACCAGTAGGTTTCGATATAACGGTCCGGGTCCTTCCAGAATCCCCTGGTCATCCCGATCCATGGGGCTTTAATGACCAGCTCGCCCACCTGGTTGGTGACCGACTGGCCCTGCTCGTTTAATACGTCCACGGCGATCCCCGGACAGGGGCCGGAAAAAGCGGCCGGTTTGAGCGGAAGGATGGGATTGCCCATCACGATCCCGCCGGAAATTTCGGTGCCGCCGGAATAGTTGATGATCGGACGCTGCATTTTCCCCACGGTCTCAAACAGCCACATCCACGGGCCAGGATTCCAGGGTTCCCCAGTGGAGGCAAAATATTTCAGGGAACTGAGGTCTTTGTCTTTGAAAGGCGCTTCTCCATGGGCGATCAGGGCACGTACCAGGGTGGGGGAGATGCCCAGGGTGGTGATGTGATGATCCTCCACGATCTGCCACAGCCGGTCCGGGCCGGGATAATCCGGTGCGCCATCGTAAATGAAAAATGCGGCACCCAATAAAAGGGCGCCAAATACCAGCCAGGGACCCATCATCCAGCCCATATCGGTCATCCAGTAGATAATTTCATCATGATGGACATCGGTGCCGAAAGCCATGTCCTGTGCGCTTTTGACCGGGAACCCGCAGTGGGTATGCACCGCCCCTTTGGGCCGCCCGGTTGTACCGGAGGTGTAGATGATCATCAGGATGTCTTCTGCAGCGGTCTTTTCGGTCGGGGCGGCAGTGGGCTGATTGGGGATGGTTTTATGCCACCACAGGTCCCGTCCGGGCTGCATCTCCACATCCTGCCCGGTGCGGTTGAAGACGATCATGTGTTTGAGCGTGGGCACCTGTTTGGCAGCCGCGTCAGCGGTAGGTTTCATGGCGATCGGCTTGCTGCGCCGGTAAAAGCCGTCGGCAGTGAAGAGTGCTTTGGCATCGGCGTCATTCAGGCGGGTGGCAATTGCCCCGGCCCCATACCCCGAAAACAGGGGCAATATCACGCCACCGATCTTGGCGATAGCCAAAACAGCCGCGATAATCTCCGGAACCATGGGCATGTATACACCGACTGCGTCCCCCTTACCCAACCCCATTGCACGCAGCTGGTTGGCGGTCTGGTTGACGATTTCATACAGGGCCTTATAAGTGACCGTTTGGGAGCGGCCTTCTTCCCCTTCCCAGATGAAGGCGGTCTGGTTCTCTTTTTCCGTGCCCATGTATTTGTCCAGGCAGTTGTGGACGATGTTCATCCTGCCGTCCACACACCATTTGGGCCAGGCGATCCCATCAGAAAAATCCACTACCTGGGAATACGGCTGGTAAAAGCGGATATCCAGAAAGCGGAGTACGGCATCCGTGAACCAGGGAACATCCTGGGTGGACTTTTGCATTAATTCATTAAAGGTGGTCAATTGGTGCAGGTGCATGAACTGGGTAAGCCGGGCATTGGCAATCTGATCAGCGCCAGGTCGCCAGACAATATCTCCCCCGAAATCGAACTGGTCGGACATTCAATTCCTCCTAAGTGGTAAGTTGTTTCGATTGAATGGGCAGACCGTCACCCTGGGGTGTGTGCGTGGTGTTGAAATTATGGGCGAAGTGTGATGAAGAGAATGTTAATACGATTGTACACTATTCAGAGAAATTCTCGCAATCCTGGAGGAATTTATCGATTTTATTTTGGTAAGTCTCTTTGGGAAGCTCCCCCCGCACCATGCGGAGCAGGGTGGTGGTGAGGAACGCGTTGGCAGGGGTGGGGATGCCGACTTCTTTCCCGGCCCGGACAACGGCGCCGTTCAGATAGTCCACTTCGCTAAGTTTCCGGCCGCTGTACAGGTCTATATAAAAGGAGGGCATTTTGTCCCCCCGACCGCCAATGACGGCTTGCTTGAGCAGCGGGCGGGAGATGGTCAGGGGGAGGGCTCTGATCACGGCTGCCAGCAAACGGACGGGCGTGCCGGGCAGGTCAACGACCGGCAGGGTGAGTGCCCCCATTACGTGCAAAGTTTCCCGCAATTGGGCAGCTTCGACCTGAAAAGCAGCGCTTTGCGCATAGACCTCTCCTGGAGGGATTCCCAACACAGCGGAGGTGGCATTGGCAACCAGGTTGGTCAGCATTTTCGACCACTTCATCGCTGCGGGGTTACTGAATAACTGGGCGTTCAGGTTGGCCTGGTTGAACACAGATTCCAGCCGTTTGGACAGGGGGTGCAGGGCAGAGATCCCCACGCCGCGGAATTTCTCCAGGGTGATGTCCCCGGATCCGCGCTTCCCGATCGCGCTGGTGACCGTAGCCGGGATGACCCTGTCTTCGCCGATGATGGAGGCAATCCGGGCTTCGTTCTCCACACCGTTTTGCAGGGAGAGGAAGGGGGGGAGGACGTCCTGATAGCTGGAAAAGGGTTCCAATGCGCTGAGCGTATCAAAGGATTTCAGGGCGAAGATTGCCAGATCGTAAGGGCCTTTGGACATGGCTTTGGGAACGCTGGCGGCACATTCGGGTTTGGACAGAATTTGTTCGCCGTCGGATAATTGCAGGCGCATTTGCTGGATCTGAGCTGCTGTGCTGGCTTTTTCCAGGAAGACCACCTGGTTCCCGGCGAGCATCAGGCTGCCGCCCAGGTAGGTGCCAATGGCACCTGCACCGATGCAAAGGATATTCAAAGGAGGGGGAGATTCCGTCATGTGATCCTCCGGCGCAGCTCCGGTGGGGTCAGAGAATACATGCGCCATTGCTTTTGAGAGGGGGAGTAAGAGATCTCGGTAAAACCGGTGTTGTAAAATCGGAAAATGATATTCATACTGCCTGGGCGGGGTACCAACCCGATGATGGCGGATAAAACGGCGTTGAGGAGCGCGCCATGTGAAACGACCATATAGGTGCCTGGCTGTTCTGAAAGCAGGTTGTCAATCACTTTACCGGCTCGCAGATACAATTCGAACCAGCTTTCCCCGGTATCACCCAAGGGTATGTAAGGTGACTTCCTGTCCAGGCGGTCCGGAAATTTCTGGTCTATCTCCTCGCCGGTCAGCCCGGCCATTTCTCCGTTATGGACCTCTTTTAGCAAATTGGAACTGGTGACCTGCAAATTAAGCGCTTCAGCGATCTGATCTGCTGTCAGGCTGGTGCGAAGCTGCGGGCTGGAAAATAATTTCTTAACATGACCGTGATTGATCGCATTTTTAAAATACGCGGCAATTGCATTTGCCTGCTGGATACCATTTTCGGTAAG
>QKGK01000516.1 GCA_003250455.1 Chloroflexota bacterium
AATCAGCAGGCCTAAACCTCCGTTGAGGATATCCCGGGCACGCTGCAAAAGCGTCAGGCTGATGGCCGCCGCAGCCGGCTGGCCGAATGCTCCCAGCGCAAACACCTGGCTGGCTTCCAGCGCACCCAGTCCTCCAGGGAGCGGGACCAGGAAAGCCAACTGGAGCAGGGTAAGGGCGGCAATGATCTCGATGACGTTCAAACGGATTCCCAGGAAGGCGGACATCAAAAAGTATTCTGCCGTGATGCCAGCCAGTGACAGGATGGAGACCCCGATGGTTCCCAGCAATATGCGTGGGTGGCGCTGGCAGAAGGCTGCGGCCAGCTTTTCGGACAGGGTGATCATCCGCACAGCTTTGGATTTCTGATGGATAAATGGCAAAGCATTCAGAACCCGTGAAACGGGGAGAATGTTCCGGTAAAGCAGCGAAATATGCAGGACCGGCCAGACCAGCAGGATACACAATCCGGGCAGCCAGGCTGCGGAAGGGTTTTCAATGATCGAGAGCAAATTTGTCCGGAAAACCGCCCAAAGGCCGATGGCCAGCAGGATGAAATTTGCCAGGAATTCGATCAGCTTATCCATGATCACGGTCGAGGTGGCATGGACATATGTAAATCCATGGTTCTGCTGCAAGTAGATCACCTGCAGGGGCTCGCCGCCGACCTGCGGGCCGGGTGTAAAGTAGCTCAGGCCAAATACCGACAGCCGGTACCAGACCAGCGGCAGAAAGGGGATATTCCTTTTTCCTGCTCTGGCGATCAGCCACCAGCGGGCGGTGATCAGGATGATGACCGCTACATTGATCGCCAGCAAAATCCCGATCTGTGCGATGGTCAACTGCTTCAGTGTCCCCCCAATTTCTTCAAGCGGCGCTTTTTTCAGCGCCCACCACAACAGCCCGGTCAGGACGAGCACGATCAGCAGGCTGCGCAGAGGCTGGTACATTTTCCTTTTCCCGGCGGTGACGCTGCTTTCGATCCTGGGTTCAGAATACATCTTCATACTCCCCCTGACTGGGCACTTCCAGCATTCGCCGCATTTCCGAGATGACCGCAGCATGGAGCGTATCTTTGTCCACGGACCCCAGCTGCCCGGCTGAAACCGGCGTCCCGATCTGGACAGTCACATCCAGCGACCTGTCGTTAAACACCGTATGAGCCAGCAGCTGCAGTGCCGCTGACAGTTTTTCCTTCTCGAATTGGGTCTTTTTGAAGGCAGTAAGCGGGTGGCGGGCTGTTCGCGTCAAGATCACCCCGCGAACCAGGACAGGCACAATCACAGCTTCAGGAACTACCCGCAGAAAGACACCTGCGCTCCGCGTCCAATCGCTCAAAGCCTGCACTGCGCCTGGGTACACATCCGGGTCCGGCTCGATCTTTCCTGATGGAAAGGTCAGCACCGCCCCGCCGGATTTTAAATGGCGGCTGACATGCCTGATCAATGCGACACTCTCCCTGGGGTCATCCTGCACATAATGCAGCCTTCGGTCTACGTTCGGCATGGCCTGCAGAAACGGTCGGGGAACGGCAATGATCCGCAGGTCCGGGCGGTTCAGCGCTGCAAACAGCGCCAGGGTATCGACCATGCCGGGATGGTTCGAGAGGGCGATGAACGCCCCTTGCGGGAGGTTCTCCCGTCCAAAGACCCTAAAGCGCTTCGCATATTGCTGCATGAGCGCGAGGGAGGCATCCATCAACCCATGGGAACCGACGTGTGTGTCGAAAGCAGCCATATTGCGGGCAAACTTCCTGGCCGGGCGGCGGCAGACAGCCCGCAAGGATGGCTCCAGAATTGGCTGACCTTCCCAGCCAAATGAGGAGACCAGGTCATCCAGATTGATCTGTGTCAACGCCTCTAGGACTTCTGTCATCTATTACCCAATCTGATCACGCAATTATCAACGCCCTGAATATTGCGCGGCTACCGAAAATTAAACTCTTCGTAGTGGATCTGGTCTGCCGGGATTGAGTATCCCATAAACTGGTCGGTAAAACTTTGCACCATGGGGATAGGCCCACACAGGTAAAGTTCGTAACTGCGGATGTCCCCACCAACATTCCTGACGATTTCTGCAGCGCTGAGAGAGCCGTCCACAGCTGAAAAACGAACATGCAGATTCAAACCGGGATTCAATGCGGCGGCTTCTTCCAATTCATCCAGGAACAAAGCTTCCTCCGGGTGACGGACGGTGTAAAAGAACTCCACCCTGTGCTTCAGGTTTTGCTCCAGGTCCCGGATGAACGCCAGGAAAGGGGTCAGGCCGATCCCGCCGGCAATCCAGATCTGATCTGGCCGGCCTTTTTTATAATCGAACATGCCATAGGCACCCATCACGATCGCCTCATCCCCCGATTTCAATGTTTTGTGCAGTGCCCGGGTAAAATCTCCGCTGGCTTTGATTGTCAGTCGGAGGACATCTTCGGCGGGGGCGCTGGAGATGGTGAACGGGTGGGATTCGTTAAGAATTTTAATTCCGGGGAAGCGCACAAATAAAAACTGCCCGGCTCGCGGCTTATTGATCGGGACATTCTTCGCCCGCAGGGTCACCTGGCTGACAGAACCATTCAGGGCATCCACTGCTTCGACAACATAAGGCAGGGACTGCCTTAAATATCGGCCAAAGATTTCAGTATAGAGGTAGGAAGCCGTCCCGATGATAAAAAAGATCTGCACCCAGGAGATCGCAATCAGGGCATCCAGGCTGTTGATGGTCAGCGAATGGATGAACCCGATGATGAAGAAGATCCCGATAAAGCGGTGCACCTTCCTCCAGCCCTCATAGGTCTCTCCGGTAAGCTTGTTCAGAAAAGGGATGCGCGGCGCGAGGGTGACCAGCACGATGACGACGATCCCGGTAAAGGCGATCATTGCCAGGTAATTGCCGAGACGGAGGTTTTCTGTGGTGATCGGTACGGTGAGGACATGCACAAAGATGAGGAGAAATGCGGCGGTAGAGTTGCGGCGGTGGGTCTGGTACATCTTGTCCAGCCCGCCAAAGAACGGCTCGGCCCATTTGGGGCGGGTCGACAAGAATAGTGAAACTGACATCAGGATGATGATGGTGGAGCCGATCACTTCACCGGCATAAGCCCGGAAGAAATGCACCCGGGAGAGCTGACCATCATCAATGGGCGGGAAGATCAACCAAACGAGGACATTCAGCACCACCAGAAGGATGATAGCGTAGTTGCCTGCTTTCTTTTTCATATTTACCTGTTTCTTGGATGGTGAGTATGTTTATAATTCTAACAAAAAAGATGGGTTTTCACCTTAATAAAATCTACGCAGGTCTTCCCGATTTGGATTGATTTTGATCTCACCAGGGAAAGTTTTGTATCTCTGTTTACGTTACCCACCCTGTTGGGCCTGAATGGTAACAGTTTTGCTTTCATCCATCCTTTGGATAACCGGGCGGTCGCTCTGCTCCTCCAGGTGTTCCTTGCCCTGGAAGTCGATCAGGTGGCCGGATTTGTGGGCTTTGGTTTCCAGGTAGAAGCGGTTGTGTTCGTTAGGCGGGATAATGTGCGGGATGCGTTTGGTGATCTTGATCCCGTATTGGGTCAGCTCTTTGATCTTGCGCGGGTTGTTGGTCATCAGCTGGATCGACCTGACCTTTAGCGAGG
>QKGK01000400.1 GCA_003250455.1 Chloroflexota bacterium
TCTGATTGAGAAAGAAAAATCTGATTGGACAGATTTGTACGATCAGCTTATTTGAAGTTGTGCAAGTGGATTCCCGCTAAAACCGTGCGGGAATGACACGTTTAATCAGGAGAAAGAAACTATAACACTACACCGGCACGGACAGCAGCGCCAGACACAACGCCAGCAGCATTAATCCCCCAACAGCAATGAAAAAGGTGCCCGCGGCCTTCCAGATGCCAAACTGCTGCACTTCAGAATACCCGATCACCGCAACTACCAGATAATACAGCGCCCCCGCCGACTCCAGAATATTCCACCAAAGCGAGAGCCCGGAACCCAAACCTGTCTGGCTGCCTTTTCCGATCAAAGCAGCGGCCACCTGCGAGCCCTGGCTGACGAACGCCTGTGAGCCAAACACCATCAGCAGGGGGAAAATTCCCACAAAACTCAATACATTCATTGGCACAGCAGCCCAGGCCAGCACCGCCCGGAGCTGCGGCCCTTTGGCCTGCCCGCCAAACACCCGCCCAATGATCTGCAGCAGGCCAGCGGTCACAAAGATGCCAAACACACCCGCCAGCGGACCGGCCACCAGCATGAATACAGCCACCTCTGCCGGTTGGAAAATTTCGCCAATCCCTACCTGGGCCGACCAGCTCACCACCCGCACCAGCCCATAAAAAACCGCCAGCACCCAAAAGTGCAGCTTGGGGTCGGTATCCACCAGCCAGCGGAAAGTCTGGCGCGGCTGGAACCAGATGCCCCACCAGGGAGAAATTTCTACGCTGGGAGAAGTTTCGTTCATTGGGCTTGCTCCACATGCGCCAGCAAGTCCGCCAGCGGCATCTCCGCCAGCGAATTCAGGCGCAGGTCCGCCTCGCTCAGGTCCAGCTGATCCGTAACCGGGTTGGGGACTGCCACCGTATACATCTGCGCCCGTTTGGCCGCCTTGATCCCGTTGGGCGAATCTTCCAGCACAATCGCCTCGGCAGGGTTCACCCCCACCTTTTGTGCCGCCAGCAGGAACAGTTCCGGCGAAGGTTTGGTCTGCGACACATCATCCGCGGTGACCACTGCATCAAAATATTGACGCAGTTCCAGGCGGGAAAGGTGCCCCTCCACCCAGTTCTCCGGCGAGCTGGAGGCCACCGCCAGCTTGAGGTTGCGCCGCCTGGCCTCGTTCAGATAATCGATCACACCGGGCAGGACCGGCTGGCTTTCCAGGTATTCCAGATAGCTTTTGCGCCTCGTCACCCAGATCTGCTCCCGGTCCACCGGTTTACCTACCAGTGATTCCAGATATTCGTGCGGCTCGAAATCTGATTCGGCGTTGCCTCCAATGATCTCTCCCCATTTTGCCAGCGGCAGCGAAACGCCATAAGATTTATACACCTGCTCCCAGGATTGATAATCAGGCAGTTCGGTATCCAGAATGAGCCCGTCAAAGTCAAAGATCAACGCACGCATACACATCTCCACGCAGTGAATTCAGGTTCCAAGTATACCGCGGTTTGGTTCGGTAGTTGGGTAGTTAGGTAGTTAGCTGGTTAGCTAGTTGGGTGGTTGAATAGTCACCGAGGCACCCAGGGATCAGGAATGGTCATGTCATGTTGAGCGTGACGCCTGAAAGGCGTTAGCGAAACATCCACCGTCAAATCAAAACAGGGCAGCCAATATTTGGGTCAGCAGCAACCAATCCATTCGCTGAAAATTCAATTTCCCCGCCCTGCTCCCTCCCCCCTCGGTGCCCCGTTACTAATCCCTGATCCCTTCTACAAAAAAAGCCCCCGGAAATCCGGGGGCTTCCAATCACTAATTTTTTCCTTACAGCAATCCCATCACAGACCGGGCGGCCCATTCAATGATCGGGCCGGAGAAGAAGAACAGGAACACCGTCCCCACCACGGTGAGGGCGGTCACCAGGTTCAGCACCGGCTCGCTGCGCACTTCCGGATCGCCATCCTGGAAATACATGTGAATCACCAGCCGCAGGTAGTAATACGCCGAGATCAGCGAAGCCAGCACGCCGACCACCGCCAGCCAGGTGTATCCGCCTTCCAGCACGGTACGGAAGAGGAAGAACTTCCCGCCGAACCCCAGCGTGGGGGGCACACCGGCAAACGAAAGCATGAACACCAGCATCGCCACGGCCAGCATGGGGTACTTCTTCCCCAGGCCGTTATAATCGTCCAGTTCCAGGCCCTTGCCTTCAGCCCGTTCCAGGGAGATCACCACCGCCCAGGAGCCAAAGCTGGTCACCGCAAACGCCAGCAGGTAGAACAGCACCGCCGCCACCGCATCGGGGTAGACTTCAGCGTTCCCGTAGGTCACAAAGGCCATCAGGATAAACCCGGCATGCGAGATGGAGGAATACGCCAGCATGCGTTTGACATTCTTCTGGGCAATCGCCGCCAGGTTCCCGACCAACAGCGTCAGCACCACCAGTGCAGAAAGCACCGGCGTAAGGTCTGCGCTCAGGGTGGGGAAGGCCGCAATGAACACCCGCAGCAGGGCGGCAAAACCACCCGCTTTGGCGACCACGGCCATGTAAGCCGTTACCGAGGTGGGAGAGCCCTGGTAAACGTCCGGGGTCCACATATGGAAGGGCACCACCGCCACCTTGAAGCCCAGGCCCATCAGGATCATCGCCGCCCCGATCAGCAGCATCATCGGGGATTGCGACTTGACCGCCACCGAGACCACTTCCATCAGGTTGGTTGCGCCGGTCGCGCCGTACACCAGCGCCACGCCGTAAAGCACAAACCCGCCCGAAAAAGCGCCCAGCAGGAAGTACTTCAGCCCGGCCTCCTCAGAGGCGGCATTGTTGGGCACAAAAGCGGCCATGATATACAGCGGGATCGAGAGCAGCTCCAGCGCCAGGAAAACCACGATCAGGTTGGCAGCCGAGGCCATCAGCATCGCGCCGGCGATCGAGAACAGCATCAGCACGTAGTATTCGCCGCGCTCCCAGCCCATCCGCTTGCCGTAATCATACGACAGGCCGATCGAAAGCAGCGCCGAGCCCAGCAGCAGGATGTCAATGAACAGCGAATACCCGTCCACCGTCAGCATATCCTTGAAGGCGGTAGTCTCGGTACCAAACTGCATCACGGCCATCACCAGTGCGGCGGCAAGACCGCCCACGGCCAGCACCACGGTCACACCCCGGTTCTTGCTGAAGGCTTCCACCATCAGCAGCACCAAGGCCCAGACCAGCACAAACACAATTGGGAGAATATTGAAAATATCTTCTATTCCGTATCCAGACATCGTAACGCCCTACATTCCCAGCATAGCGACCAGATTCTGCACTGATGGGGCGATCAGGTCGAAGAACGGCTTGGGGTACAGACCGATCCAGAAGATGAGCACCAGCAGTGGCACCAGCGTGGCAATCTCACGCCAGCTCAGGTCTTTCAAAGTTTCGTTCTTGGGATTCGTCAGCGGCCCAAGGAACATGCGGCCGAACATATACAGGATATAGACCGCGGCGAGGATGACACCCGCAGCCGCAAACCCGGCATACAGTACGCTGCCCAATACACCATCGCCGGCGCCCCAGGCGCCCAGCAGAATGGTGAACTCGCCGACGAACCCGTTCAGGCCTGGCAGGCCCATCGAAGAGAGCGACACGATCAGCGT
>QKGK01000467.1 GCA_003250455.1 Chloroflexota bacterium
CGATCAAAGGATCACCGGACTGCGCCAGGTCCCAGGCCTGTCCATCCCGCAGGAAGGGGTCGAACATGATATAGCCGGCCTGCTGCTGGTCGGTGGGGTAGCCCCACTTGGGCAGCGCATAGAACCAGAAAACGCCCAATGCCAGCCGGAACAAGATCGCACCCAGCACCAGCCAGGGCAGCCATTCGGGCAGTTCCTCGCCGCGCAGGTGGGCAAATGCCGCCCAGCCCAACAGCAGTGCGATCAGCGCCGCCGCCAGAAAGCCAACCCAGCCCGACACCGAAGAAAAATCCTGCGAGACCCAGGCCAAGAAAAAGGATAGGGAAACCGCCCCTATCCCCATCCCTGCCAAAGTCAAAACTTTCCGAGTGGTCATCACAGCGTACGGATTACCCCTGCCCGCGGAACTCCCGCAAATACTTGGTGCGGTTGTCGGCCCGGCCGATCTTGCCGCTGGAGGTTTTGATCACCCAGCGGTCTTCCACCAGGCGCACATCCGCCAGCGTGACCTCCGTTTGCGCCACGATCTGGGTGCGCAGGTCGCGCTCGATCTCCGGCGGGGTAAGACCGTTGCGCTCAGGCAGCATTTCGGCCACCATCACGATCGATTCGGAACCGACGCGCTCATCGAAAATGCCAAAGGCCACCGCCCGCCCGGGGTAGATCCCCTCCACGTGGTTGGCAATCGCCTCCAGGTCCTGCGGGTACACATTCTTCCCGCCCACGATGATGAGGTCCTTCTTGCGCCCGGTAATGAACAGCTCGCCGCCGGCAATATAGCCCATATCCCCGGTGTAATACCAGCCATCCCGGATCGCCTCGGCGGTCACCTCCGGGCGTTTGTAATATTCGGTCAACATCGAATTGGAACGCAGGATCACCTCGCCCACCGAGCGTTCCGGCAGACGGTTACCGTCTGCATCCACCACGGCGATCTCGGTCCCGGTGATCGGCGCGCCGCAGCTCACCATGGGCACGCTCCCCTCAGATTCCGCTTCTGCGGGGACTGCCATGCGCTCAGACTGCAAAGGAGAGATTTCCACCCAGTCTAAACGCGGCGGCTGGCCCAGGGTCGTCTGCGTGACGGCGAAGGTATTTTCGGCCATGGCCAGCGAGACGGCCAGCGCTTCTTCCCGGAAGCCGTAAGGCGTAAGCTTTTCGGTAAAAACCTTATGGCTCTGGTGGTAAACCGGCTCGGAGCAGTTGATCGTCGCCCGCCACGAAGACAGGTCCAGCCCTTCCAGGTAACTGGGGCGGGCGGTACGGGCAATATGGTTATAGGCAAAATTGGGCAGCCAGGCCAGCGTGCCTTTGTGCCGGTGGATGGCCCACAGCAGGCTCTTGGGGTCGCGCACCCAATGGAAAGGCGACATCAGCACCAGCGGAATCCCGGCAACGATCGGCATCACAAACCCGGCGATCAGGCCCATATCGTGGTACAGGGGCAGCCAGCTGACGATCACATCCTCATCGTTCAGCGCGATCGCCTGGCTGTAGGCCTCGATCTGGTTGAGCACCGCCTGGTGCGAGAGGGCTACGCCTTTTTGCAGCCCGGTGGTGCCGCTGCTGTGCTGCAGGAAAGCGATCTTTTCAGCGTCGGGGTTTTCCCAAACGATAGAACTACCTGCATCGTCTTCAGAGACTATATCCGGCACCTCGTCCGTGCTCAGCACCTGGCAATCCACATTGGCCAGCAGCTCGGTGAGGGCTTGCTTGAATTCCGGGAAGGTGATCACCGCTTTGGCCCCTTCGCTGCTCACCAGGGTTTTCACCCGCTGCATGTACAGGTCGGGGTCCAGCTTTTCTGTCAGGAAGGGGAAGATCGAAGGGATCGCCCCCAGGTAGAGCGCGCCCCAAAAAGCGGAGAGCAGCACCTGGGAATGCTTCAATACCAGCACGACCAGGTCTTCCGGTCCTACGCCGGTATCCCGCAGTGCCCGGGCATAATTCTGTGCCTGCTGATCGAACTGCCGCGCGTTGATTCTTGTTTCACTGCCATCCTGTTCCACCATGATCAGGGTGGTGCGGTCGGGGTTTTCCTTTGCCCGGCGAATTACAGGATGAATTAAGGTTTGTTCAGTCATAAATCTCTCTTTATCTATCAGTGATGTTCGAGGTGCTTAATACCGATAAGTCTGGAAAACTTTATTCCAGCACCTCGCGGATGGTGTACTCGTCCTCTCTGGAGAGGATGCTGTATGAGATCATCTCTGCCAGCAGCCCCAGGGAGAAAAACTGCGCCCCGACCACGATCAACAGGGTGCCCAGCGTGAGAAGCGGGCGTGTCCCAATGGACTGCCCAGTAAACCAGACCCCCAGCAAATAGAGGTCGATCAGCACGCCTGCTACCAATGAAGCCAACCCCAGCCCGCCAAAGAAATGCATCGGCCGCCGGGTATATTGGAGAAGGAAGATTACAGTGATAAAGTCGTACAATCCGCGCGCCAGCCGCTTAAAGCCATACTTGGAATGTCCAAACTGGCGCGGGTGGTGGCGGACTTTGATCTCGGTCACACTGAAACCCCGCCCAAACGCCAACACAGGCACATAACGGTGCAGTTCGCCATACAGTTTAATTTCTTTGGCAACTTCCCGGCGCATGGCCTTATAGCCGCAGTTGAAATCGTGCAGTTTGATCCCGGTGCCTGCCCGGATGGTGAAGTTTGCCAGCTTGGATGGCGCTGTTTTGGTAATCGGGTCCAGGCGGGGGTATTTCCACCCGGAAACCAGGTCGTAACCTTCGTCCAGTTTCGCCAAAAAGCTTGGGATCTCCTCCGGGTCATCCTGCAGGTCAGCGTCCATGGTGAAGATGATTTCGCCGTCCGAATGGGCAAAACCGGCCATCAGGGCAGCCGCCTTGCCAAAATTCCGCCGGAAGCGGATCACTTTGACGCGGGAATCCTGCCCGTGGAGCTGCTTCATCACCGCCAGCGAGCCATCCGTACTGCCGTCATCCACAAAGATGATCTCAAAGGTATGTTCGGCGGGTGTATGCGCCGCGATCAGGCTGTACAGCTTTTCCAGGCTTTGTTCTTCATTATAGGTTGGGATCACAAAAGAAATCAACATCGTCAAATCACTCCTGACCCTGCTCACAGGTCACGACATCTTTAGGCAATAAAATATCCAGGCTGCCATCCACCAGGCGGTCTTCTTCCTGATACGCACAGGTAAACAAGGGGACCAGTTCATTCAGGACCACATTGTTCTCCATTGCCAGCGAAACGGTTTCGGGGTCCTTCCACACGCTCGGCAAATGGTCCATCAAAATCAGGGCATATTTCTGGGCGGCCATTTCCGCCCCAAAATTTTTCAGATAGGTCTCGTTCTGAGACATAGCCATCTCTTGCAGCAGGATCTTCTCATGGGCGTGCACCAGTTCCACATTCTGGATATACCCGAAGGTGATCAGGTGCCGCTGGGTGATGAACAGCACTTCGCCGCCATCGGCAGTGGCCTGGTCGACATATTTCTGGATCTTCACCAGGTCCTGCTGGGCGGCCTGGCGGTCCCATTGAAGGAAGCCCTGTCCCGTATAGGTTATCACAAACAGGACCGGCATGGCCAGTACGGCAGCTTTCAGCCACAACGGCATCTCTACCTTGATGGGCTGGCCTTCTTCGCCAGCGGCAAACCCAAAATACAAATCAAGCGCAACGATCAGCAGCATGACGAAGTATACATCCATATTGTGCAGGTTGGTGCCCCCGCCGATCTTGATGCTCACCAGCAGCCCGCCAGCGCCCAGGGCAGCGACCATCCCAACCAGCGCCAGGATGCGGATAAAATGCCATTTGGTTCGCCATTTGACAATCCCCAGACCCAAAAAGACCAGCAGCGGGGCGGTCACCAGCAGAATGTGCGGCAGGATTCCCAGGGCATAAGACGGGTTGGGAAACAGGCGCTTCCATAATAAGTAGGACGTAAAGGAAGCATAATAGATCTCCGGCGGGTTCCCGGAATTGGCCGCCCAGAAATTCTGCGCTCCCAGACCTGCGGCTGCCCCAACTGCTACCCACAGAACCGGAACGACCAGATAGCGCGCTACCGATCTCAGATCCCGCCCGCCGATGGGGCGCCGCAGGAAATAGTAAGCTGCGGCGATCAGGCCGGGCATTGGCACCCAGTTGATGCGCGAGAATCCGGCATAGATGGAGACCCCCACCACGACCAGCAAGGTCTTCCAGAAGCGTTTCTCATCCACCAGCCAGACAGCCAGCATCACGATCACGATCAGGTTGTAAAATACCGGCCCCTGGAAGAAGTACAGCCCGGCCCAGCCGGTAAAGACCCAAAAGGAAAAACCGGGCGATAGCTTCAGCTTGCGGGCAAAGATCATCCCGGTAAAGTATCCCATGGTAAAGCGCAGGATCACCTGCCATAAGCGGCTCAGCCACAGGGAAGAGCTGGGGATGAGGAACGGCGCGGACTGCATCAGGTAGCGGGTCAGGTCGCGGAAGGACCAGGGGACTGCTTCCCCATATAACCGTTCTGCAAAGAAGGTAGATCCCAGATAATAGCGGCTGGTCTCCGACCACCACAGCGTGAACGGATAATTGGTCACGTTGGGGAAATAGGTCACCAGATGGTAGATGACGGCAATGCTCAGTGCCGAAGCCAGCAGGCTTTCCCACCAATCCCGGTGCCAGAGCGCCTGCCACACCAGCGCGGCGAGCAGCGCCAACCACATGAAAACCGCATGGCGGGTCCAGTTTTGGGCCAGATACACCTGGAAGCGCCCCATCACCAGGACAGGGAAAGCGGCCAGCACAACCAGCAGCACCGGCAGCAGCAGCCAGCGCAGACGCGCCAGCCAGACCGTCAGCCTGCCCATCCAGCCGGAGATGCGTTCTGCTCCCCCCAACCAGATGTACAAGGCCAGCAGGGCCAGCAAACCCACGCCAGCCCAGCCGAACCAACGGGAAACCTGCAGTCCGCGGGAAAGCTGCAGCCATCCCTCGTTTTGGATATGGCGCGAAAAAGCAACGACCCCGGCAGCGCTGACCAATGTGACGAGCAGCGTTCCCCACCGAAGCAATTGCTTATTCCAGGTGGTGTTCAATCCAGAATACCTCTCTCAACCGCCAACCGCTATTGCTGGTCTCTAACCTTTTTAAGATCGGCTTCGACCATCAATTCCACGAGTTCCTGGAAATTGACCGTCGGCTTCCAGCCCAATTTTTCGTGCGCCTTTTTCGGGTCTGCGACCAACAGGTCTACTTCAGCCGGACGGTAGAATCTCGGGTCCTGGAAGACGTAGTCTTCGTAGTTCAGATTGACGTAATTGAATGCGGCTTCACAAAAATCGCGCACGGACTTGGTTTCGCCAGTACCAACGACAATATCTTCCGGCTCTTCCTGCTGGAGCATCATCCACATCGCCTTGACATAGTCCTTGGCATAACCCCAGTCCCGGCGTGCTTCCAGGTTCCCCAGGCCGAGGTTATCCTGCAGGCCTAATTTGATCCGGGCAACGGCATGGGTGATCTTGCGGGTGACAAACTCCAACCCGCGGCGGGGGCTTTCGTGGTTGAACAAAATCCCGGAAATGGCGAAGATATTATAGGATTCACGATAATTCACCGTGATCCAGTGTCCGTAGGTCTTGGCAACCCCGTACGGGCTGCGGGGGTAGAAAGGTGTGTCCTCATTTTGCGGAACTTCGCGCACCTTGCCGAACATCTCACTGGAGCTGGCCTGATAGAAATGAGCTTCAGGGGCAAACATGCGCATTACTTCCAGCAAGCGGGTAACGCCTATCCCGGTCACTTCACCGGTCAGCGTAGGGTGACTCCACGAAGTAGGCACAAAAGACTGCGCCGCAAGGTTATAGATCTCATCCGGCTTTGTTTCAGAAACGATATTGGTCAGCGAGCTCTGGTCATACAGGTCTCCCTGTACAATTTCAATATCATCAATGATATGTTTAACCCGTTCCCAGGTTACCGTACTTGATCGTCGGATCATCCCCACCACTTTGTACCCTTTTCCCAGCAAAAACTCTGCCAGATACGAGCCATCCTGTCCGGTGATCCCAGTGATTAATGCCGTTGGCATATAGTTACCTCCAAGTGTAAAATTCAGTCCACGAATTATACCCTCTGGGTACAGCCGGTCAAGGGAAAGGGGTAAGCGTCCTGTCCAACCATGAGGAGTATTTTTGAACAGACAGGCAATTCGGGCGGATGACGACAAAACTTAATTTCAATTGGCATGATGTCCACAGAGAAAAAATCAGCCCTTTTAATTTCATTCCTTCGGGACAGCCTGGCTTAAAATTGTATATTGATTTTTTCTTTAATTATTGTAAGATTGAATTAGAAATAAACTGCAAAACAATTTAATATAAGCCAGAATGAATGGCGACTTCAGACCGAGACCTGAAACAGGTCACTTTTCAATTAAAGGGAGGTTTCGGAATTATCGAGGAAAAGCGAAAACAAATGAATTTTCGCTTTTTTTATTTATTTGTTATTGGTCCCAAGGTGTGCAGGTAACCTTTCAAACAAAAAAATAAATATGGGAATACCTAATACTGCCGGGAAGTTCCCTTATTTGCAGGGCGGCGAATACAGCAGCGATTAACAGTCTTTGATTATAAATTTCTTTACTAGAACAAATGAGGAGACCAAAATGAAAAAGCTTTTAATCCTTTCATTTATATTGGTACTTTTAGCTGCCTGTGCTAAAGCAGAGCAAATACCAACACCGGAACCTTCCAAAACAGCACTGCCTCCTACCAGCACCAATACGCCTATCCCCCCTACGGAAACGCCAACCCCAACGAATACCCCTACTCCCACCGCAACACCAACCGAGATACCTGTTTTCTGGGACGATTTTAACAGTGAATTTTTACCTGGTTGGAGCTGGATCCGGGAGAATGACACCTTATGGAGCCTGGATGCTGAACCCGGATTTCTACGCATTGTGCTCACAGGCGATAACCCTCCCCGTAATCTTCTCGTGCGCGAGATCAAGTACCAGAATTTTCAAGTTATGACCCACGTTCAGTTCAAGCCAACCAGCAACTTCCAATTCGCAGGACTCCTGGTTTATCTGGATGACAAAACCTTGCTGTCGCTTGGAAGAGCTTATTGCAACAGGCCCTCTGTTTGTGTGGGTAACGGCATCTATTTCGATGCCGTGATAAATGGTGAGAACTTTGAACAAAACTTCGCAACCGTCACACAAATCAAAGATGAAGCGTATCTGCGCATTGATAAAGATGAAACAAAGTTCACCGGTTATTACAGTGACAATGGTGCTGACTGGATCATGATTGGCGAACATGAACTTTCAATAATAAATCCCCAGGTAGGACTCATAGCTTCCAACTCACACGTCGTTGGAACGACCGCATTATTCGATTACTTCACATTGGTGGATTTACCCTGAGCAGAAAGGGATTGAAAAAATTTCCAGTGGAAATTGGATAATCTTCATCATTCTATTTCTTCTACGGTTTTAAATGGAGATAGAAATGAAAAAGCTTTCAATATTTTCAATTATGTTGTTATTATTAGTTGCCTGTTCTTCAGCAAAGCAAACCCCAACTCCAGAACCATCCAAAACAGCTCTGCCCCCTACACTCACATATACATATACACCTATCCCCCCATCGGATACGCCCGTCCCGACGGATACGCCAATCCCAACTGCGACACCAACGCCTTTCGTCCCCAAGGCAACCATTAAGATCGCCAGTCAAAGCCCGCTGTCTCTCCAATTTTCAGATTTTGGGAAAGCAATGATGAAAGGCTCTGAATTGGCAATCATGCAGTTGTCTGGCCCTTTAATGGATCTGGGATACGAGGTGAAACTTGCCCTCTATGACGATCAGACAGATAAAACCGTAGCGGTGAATAAAGCAAAAAAAATCACCGCCGACCCGGATGTATTATGCGTTGTGGGTCCTATGCTCTCCTATATTGTGAAACCGGTCAAAGAAATCTATCATCAGGCCGGTCTGGCTTTCATTTCTCCATCCGACGAGGCCCCATTTATCAATCAGGGCCAATACCTGGAAGTGAATCGCCTGGTGGGAGGAAGAGCTGGTGTAGGGATGGCAGGGGCTCAGTTTGCAGAAGCACAGGGATATTCACGCGTTTTCGTCATCCGCAGTACAGATGAATTTTCACAGTCAAGCGCCTATTATTTCAGGGATGAAGCAAACCGTTTGGGAATTGAAGTATTTGGTTATATCACGACCGATATTATCAAAGAATTTGGTAATCTCATTGATCGCCTCATGGCAGCCAATACGGATATGGTTTATTTCAGTACAAGGAATATTGAGCAAGCAGGCACTTTCTTTCGGGAAGCCCGCGCCGCGGGATATACAGGGGTTTTCCTCAGCAACGAGACCGCTCCGTCTTTGCTCGAATCCGGTGGTCCGTTAGTGATCGAAGATGGCGGTTTGTATTTTATATCGGTCGGAGCTCCCCTCCTTTATTACCCGGAGGCAGCAAGTTTCCTTGATGATTTCGAGACCTTTTATAACTCTGCACCGGAGTTGATTGCCGCGCAAGCCTACGATGCGACGGGAATCTGTGTGAAAGCAATCGAACAGGCTTCCATTGCGAAAGACGGCGAAATTCCCACGCGTGCGGAGGTTGCAAATGCCATCCGCTCTCTTCAGGATTATCAAGGGATAACGGGAACCTATACCTTCGATATATTTGGCAATCCGAACCCGGCGCGATATTTTGTCCTTCAAGTTGTTTCTCCCAACCCTGCTAACTGGGATCAAAATATCCTTTTTGCCACATTCGATATCGTCCTGCCCAAATGAACTTCCCAAATCTGTATCTTCAGCAGATATTACCCAGGACTTTCGAATGGAGTATTCCTAATTCTTTGAATAAAGAATTAAAAGGAGATCAAAATGAAAAAGCTTTTAATCCCTTCATTTATATTGGTACTGCTGGCTGCCTGTGCCACAGCAGAGCAAGTGCCAACACCTGAACCCACCAACACCGCGCTGCCCCCCACCCTCACATATACGCCTGTCCCGCCAACGGATACGCCCATCCCGACGGATACGCCTATTCCAAGTGCCACACCGACACCTTTCGTCCCAAAGGCGACCTTCAAAATCGCCAGTCAAAGCGCCCTGACAGCTGCTTACTCAGACCATGGTACGAGCATCATGCGCGGTGCAGACTTGGCGATCAGACAACTGGCTGGCCCATTGGTGGATCTGGGATACAGAATGGAATTTGTATCTTATGACGATCAGACGGATTATAACGTGGCTGTGAATGCAGCGAAGGAAATCACCTCCGACCCGGATGTATTATGCGTTGTAGGCCCCCTTGCCTCTTATATTTTTCAATCGGTCAAAGAAATCTATCATCGGGCAGGTCTGGCCTTCATATCTCCATCTGCCTCTGCCCCGGTTGTGAATGAAAGACGCTACATTGAAGCAAATCGCCTGATGGGAGGAATGGACGGAGAAGGAAAAGCAGGGGCTCAGTTTGCAGCACAGCAGGGATTTTCACGCGTTTTCATTATCATCCAACAAGGTAATGATTATTCACAGATAATGGCCTATAATTTCAAGAATGAAGCCAGCCGGATGGGAATTGAAATTACTGGCTACATGGCAACCGAAAAAACAAGTAGTTTTGACGTTTTTATTGGTCGCCTCATGGCAGCCAATACGGATCTGGTCTATTTCAGCTCATTGGATACTGGACAGGCAGGCAACTTCTTTCGGGAAGCCCGCGCCGAGGGATATATGGGGGCCTTCCTGGGCAATGAAATAATTGGCAATCCCGCTATGCTCGAATCCGCAGGCCCGTTACTGACGGATGGCGGCGGCATGTATCACACAACAGGTGCAGCCTATGCCAACGATTATCCGGGGGCAGCTGGTTTCGTTGAGGATTTCGAGACCTTTTATGGAACTGCACCGCAGGGGTGGGAATTGCAGGCCTACGACGCGGCAGGCATCTGCTTGAAAGCAATCGAACTGGCTTCCATAGCCAAAGACGGCGACATCCCGACACGTGCTGAGGTTGCCAATGCCCTCCGCTCTATTCAGGATTATCAAGGGATTACAGGAACCTATAGCTTCAATAAATTTGGCAATCCGAACCCGGCGCATTTCTTTGTCTATCAAGTCGTTTCGACTGATCCTGCTGATTGGGACCAAAATGAGATCGTTACCTCAATTGAAATAGTCCTGCCTGAATAGAATTCCCAAATGTGAATTCTCAGCAACTTTTTTCACCCCGTCGAAAGGATTATGCCAAGGTCAATTCAATAAAATCTACCACTATATCCATTAATTTACACTCGGGTTTTAAGATATAATACTGAAACGCCCTTCGGCGAACATTTTCCCACGGAGGAACCATGAGGCGCGAACTAATTACCTGGAATGAGATCCACCGGCTTGTGGATCATTTAATCACCCAGTTTGACTATGAATTTCAGGCAATGCTGATGATCACCCGCGGCGGAATTATTCCAGGGGGGATGCTGGCCGAAGCGATGGACATGACCCATATTCTGACAGCCGCCGTGGACTTCCCCGCCGAAATGGAGTCGGATCAGGCCAAACTATTGGTCTGGCCAAAGTTCATCCAGTTCCCCGAATCCAATACGCTAACTGGCCGCCGGGTATTGGTAGTAGACGATGTATGGGGCTCTGGCCGCACGATCACCGCGGTGAAGAACCGGGTCTCGGCTGCCGGCGGAAACCCCTATACCTGTGTGCTGCACTTTAATCCCTACCGCAACCTGTTCGGCTCTGGCCGTCCAGACTATTTCGCCGCCAGCACGGATGCACATATCATTTACCCGTGGGAAGTGGACGAAGGTCCCGACCGCGTCATCCGGGCAAACTGACAAACTTTTAACTATACAAAAACGCCTGCTTTTCAAGCAGGCGTTTTTTAATCTAAACATGCCAGCAAATCAGTCTGTTTTGCCCTCCAGCCGCACCTGCCGGATGGGATAGGGGATATCGATCCCGGCTGCGTCGAAGGCCTTCTTGATCGCCACAGCCCCGGAATTGGTCATCCCCGGATAGCTTTCCTTTTTGGTATCGATCCAGTAATACACCGTCGTGTTGATGGCCGAGTCCCCAAAACTGCCCACCAAAAAGAAGGGCGCTGGGTCTGCTTTGGTGCCTTCCAGGTCCCGGACGGCGTTCAAAGCAATTTCTTCCACCTGCTGCAGGTCGCTGCCATACCCCACCCCCACGCTCAGGCCGATGCGCCGCTGGGTAATACGGGTGTAGTTGGTGATCGGGTTGGTGAACACGTCCCGGTTGGGGATCAGCACCAGCAGCCCGTCATAGGTGAGCATTTCGGTAGCCCGCAGGTTGATCGATTTGACCGCCCCCGCATACCCGGCCACTTCGATCGAATCGTCAATATCAAAGGGCTTCTCAAACAGCAGCAGGATACCGGAGACCAGGTTAGCGCTGACATCCTGCAGGGCGAACCCCACTGTAAAACCTAAAATGCCCAACCCTGTGAGTAAGGCGGTCACATCCTGCCCGGCCTGTTCCAGCGCCAGGATGATCCCCAGGCTGATCACCGTCCAGCGCACCAGCCGGGTGACCAGGATATTCAATTCCTTATCCTTCTGCCGCCGTTCCAGCACACGGCCAGCCATGCGGGAAAACAGGCGCGCCAGATAAATACTGACCAACAGGATCAGCAAGCCAGCGATGATGCTGGGCAAGTTATCCACGAACCCCTGCCACCACTGGTCAAAAACATCGGAAACGTTCTGATACACTTGGTTCATCGTAGTCCTTTCAAAAACCGATCTAATCATAATACCAAAGTTATTTATAACATATCCGGGCTGGAATTCTCCGGTAGAATAGAACTATGCCAAACATCTCCGTACTGATGCCCTGCTACAACGCCGCCCTCACCCTGGAAGAGACCCTCCAGTCCATCGCCGCCCAAACCCTGGACGATTTTGAAGTCGTCGCCGTGGACGACGGTTCCACCGACGAAACGGCTGCCATCCTCAAATGTTGGGAACAACAGGATGCCCGCTTCCGTTACCTGCCCCTCCCCCATGCTGGGATCATCCCGGCGATGAATGCCGGGTTGCAAGCCTGCCGTGCCGACCTGGTCGCCCGCATGGATGCCGACGACCGCATGCACCCGCAGCGGCTGGCCCGGCAAGCGGACTACATGGCCGCCCACCCGGAAGTTGACCTGGTCTCTTCGCTGGTCTCCGGGTTCCCGGCTAAAAGTATGCGGACGGGCTTCCGCATTTACATTGAATGGCTCAATACCCTGACCAGCAACGCAGACATCTACCGCGAACTGTACGTGGAAAGCCCCTTATGCCACCCCTCTGTGACTTACCGCAAATCCGTTGTCCTGGAACTAGGAGGATACATCGAGAAAGGCTGGGCGGAAGACTACGACCTTTGGCTGCGCATGGCGCAGGCCGGATGCACATTTGAAAAGATCCCTCAACCCCTGCTGGAATGGCGCGAGCATCCCCAGCGCCTCACCCGCACCGACAGCCGCTACTCGCTGGAAAACTTCATTCGGGCCAAAGCACACTACCTGGCTGCCGGCCCGCTGGACGGCCGCGACGCGGTGCTGATCTGGGGAGCCGGGATGCACGGCCGCCGCCTGAGCAAGCACCTGATCCGCGCCGGGGTGCCGGTGACCGCCTTTGTGGATATCGACCCCGCCAAGATTGGCCGCACCCGCTACAGCCGCCCGATCCTCTCCCCGGAGGCATTGCCAGACTGGTGGCAAAATGCTGAAAACCCGGTCGTGCTGGCCGCTGTGGGTGCACGCGGGGCGCGCCAGCTCATCCGTGAGCAGCTGACCGCCATCGGCCTGAAGGAAGGCCAGGACTGGTGGGCGGCAGCCTGAACAAAAAAGGAACAAAGATGGAAATCACACCCGGCATGACCCGCACCCAATCCTTCACCGTGGAGGAAAATCACACCGCCGCCCACATTGGCAGCGGCGATATCCAGGTGCTCTCCACCCCGATGATGATCGCTTTTATGGAAAATACCGCCCTACACTTGCTGGCAGAACATCTGGAAGCGGGATATTCCTCCGTGGGCACGCATGTGGATGTCCGCCACCTGGCGCCAACGCCATTGGGCAGCCAGGTACAGGTGACTGCCACCGTCCAAACCGTGGATGGAAGCAAGATCACCCTCTCGGTTGAAGCCCGGGAAGGCGATAAACTGGTCGGTACCGGCACCCATCGCCGGGCGGTGATCAACACAGCCCGCTTCCTAGAAAGCATCCAAAAACACAATTCATAGACCTCCAAAATCCGGTTTTCCACCTCTTAATTGACGTGCATCAATCTCCGTGCTAGTATTAATCAAATCCTTCACTCATGTAAACATTCCAGGTATTCTCCCGAAAATTTAATACTTTTAAGAGGTGATTAGATGTCCAAAAAGAGGGTTCAAAAAGTATTCCTTTTCTTCATCATCGCAATCTTTTTCGTAATTGGCTCGACCATTCTGTTTAATCCCCCC
>QKGK01000424.1 GCA_003250455.1 Chloroflexota bacterium
CGGGTCGTGGCAGCTGGCGCACGACTGACCATCCGGATCTGAAAGATTGGTGTCAAAATACAAAAACTGACCTAACATTTCCTTATCAGTCAGTGGTGTTTGCGCCTGACTGGATATGGTGGTGAAGGCTAAAAGCGCACCAATTAAACAAAACGCCGTAATGAACATCGTCTTTTTATTCATTTTTCCTCCAAAAATTTGACCTAAAAGATTTTTACATCCTCCCAATAAAACCTACTGCTCTATACCCTTTCCTCCTTTCCCAGAAATAGTTATCCTCGTTGTAAACATTGTATAGAAAACCAACCTGTGATTCAACATCATCCTTATTAGATTAACTTATCAACATTTATCCATATCAGTTATACTTATAATTATTTTCTTCACCCCCCTATCACCTCTCTCCGTCCTGGCTGCGGGATCCAATTATCAATAAGGAAACTAAATGAAATTACTCAGCGTCAACCTGGGCACCCTCCAATCCATCCCGGTCAAAAACAACCCCCGGGAAACCGGCATCATCAAACAGCCGGTCAGCGGACCGGCAGAACTCGGCCCGGAAGGATTTACGCAAGACCACATTGCCGACAAAAAGCACCACGGCGGTCCCGACCAGGCGGTTTACATCTATGGCCAGGCCGATTACGACTGGTGGGCAGCCTCCCTGGAAGACCGCATCCAGCCCGGTCTGTTCGGCGAAAACCTCACCATCGGGGGTCTGACCTGCACCAGCTTCAACATCGGCGACGAGCTGCACTTCTCCGGCGGTGTGGTCCTGCAGGTCACCTCCCCGCGCATCCCCTGCGCCACTCTGGCCGCCCGCATGGGAGACCCCATGTTTGCCAAAAAGTTCCGCCAGGCCGAACGCCCGGGACTGTACTGCCGGGTGCTGCAAACCGGCATGCTCCAGGCCGGGGAAGAAGTGACCATCATCCCCTACAACGGCGAAACCCTCTCCCTGCTGGACATGTACCGCCATGCCTTTGAATCAAATCCCAGCCCGGAAACCCTGCGCCGCCTGCTGGCCGCACCGATCGATATTAGATCGCGTGAGGAAATCGAGGAACAAGTAAATCGTTAGCTGGTTGGATGGTTGGCTAGTTTGCTGGTTAAAAGCCACCTTTGACAAATAAGCCAATGGAAAACAGGTCCCTGCCATTTTGAATTCCCCTACAACTATCTAACTAAGAACTAGCTAACTATCCAACTAATTTCTGGTACACTTATCCCCAGAACATTTGTCCACTCGCACACCTTTTGGAGCTGATGCCATGATCGATACCAACGGCAAGTTTTACCTGGGCAAGGACACCCAAAGCCAAAAGCCCCTGCTTTACGCCCCCGACGACCTCACCACCCATGCCGTTGTGGTCGGGATGACCGGCTCCGGCAAGACCGGCCTGTGCATTGGCCTGCTGGAAGAAGCCGCCCTGCAGAACATCCCCGCCATCATGATCGACCCCAAAGGCGACATCACCAACGCCCTGCTGCACTTCCCCGATCTGCTCCCCGGTGACTTCCAGCCGTGGGTCAACCCGGACGAAGCCCGCCGCGCCGGCCAAAGCCTGGAGCAAGCCGCCCAGGCTGCCGCCCAAAACTGGCGCAGCGGCCTGGAAGAATGGCAGATCGGCCCGGAACGCATCCAGGCGCTGAAAAATTCCGCCCATTTTGCCGTCTACACCCCTGGCTCCGATGCCGGGATCCCCATCAGCATCCTTGCCTCGCTCGAAGCGCCGGAAATCCCCTGGGAAGGCAACCAGGAGCTCCTGCGGGAGAAGATCTCCGGCACGGTCACTGCGCTGCTTGGGCTGGTCGGCCTGACAGACGTAGACCCGGTGCGATCCCGCGAGCACATCCTGCTGGCCAACATCTTCGAAAAAGCCTGGTCGCAGGGCAAAGACCTCAACCTGGAAGAGCTCATCCTCCAGACGCAAAACCCGCCCTTTGAGAAGCTCGGCGTGATGGACCTCAACACCTTCTTCCCCGAAAAAGAGCGCTTCTCGCTCGCCATGCTGCTGAATAACATCCTGGCCGCCCCGGCCTTCCACACCTGGATCGAGGGAGAGCCGCTGGACGTGGAATCCCTGCTATGGGGGGATGACGACCGGCCGCGCCACAGCGTGTTCTACATTGCCCACCTCACCGATGCCGAGCGCATGTTCTTCATCACCCTGCTGTACAGCGCCGTAGAAAGCTGGATGCGCGCCCAGCCGGGGGCTTCTTCCCTGCGCGCCCTGATCTACTTTGACGAGATTTTCGGCTACGCCCCACCTATCAGCAACCCGCCCACCAAGGCTTTGCTGCTGCGCATGCTCAAGCAGGCGCGCGCCTACGGCGTGGGACAGATCCTCGTCACCCAGAACCCGGTAGACCTGGACTACAAAGGACTCTCCAATGCGGGCACCTGGTTCATCGGCAAGCTGCAAACCGAAAAGGACAAGCAGCGCCTGCTGGACGGCCTGGAAGGCGCCTCCGGCGGTACGCTCGACCGCCAGGTGTACGACAGGATCATCTCCCAGCTGGGCAAGCGCCAGTTCCTGCTGCACAACGTCCACAGCAGCAAGCCCCAAACCTTCCAGACCCGCTGGGTGATGAACTACCTGGCCGGCCCGCTGACCCGCGCCCAGATCCCCGCGCTCAACCACCTGACCGGGGCAAAGCAAATGGCCCAGCCACTCCCCACCACGGACGGACAGGAACCTGAACCGCTCGACGATGTGCAGGCCATCCCCGTACAGCCAATTCCTAAAGAAAGAGACCTGCCCACTCCCGAAGGCACCTTTACCCGCCCCACCGTCCCCTCCGGGGTGGCCGAATATTTCCTGCCCAACAACCTGACTCTGCCGGAAGCATTTAAAGCGGCCGGTCAGCCTATCCCTACCTCGGCACTTGGGCAGGGTATCCGCTATAAACCTGTGCTGCTCGTCCAGGCCGATATCCGCTACTTCCAGCGCCAACACAACCTGGACTACACAGAAAAACGCACCGCCCTGGTGCCCGACCCGGACCCGCGCGGCATGGTCCGCTGGGAAGACTACGCCGCCAGCCCCATAGACCCCCGCCTGCTGGATGACAGTCCATTCAATGGGGCGCGCTTCGACGTGCTCGAAGCGCCCCTTACCGATGCCCGGCTGGTCAAATCCATGGAGGGTGACTTCACCGACTGGGTGTACCGCCGCACCGGGGTGACCGTTTACGCCAACGAAGCCCTCAAGCTGTATGCCGGGCCGGAGACCACCGAAGGCGGCTTCCGCAAGACCGTTTCGGCAGAAGCCCGCAAAAACCTGGAAGAAGAACGCGAAGAAACCAAAGATAAGTTCCAAAAGAAGTTCGATGCCCTGCAGAAAAAGCTCGCCCACGAAAAGCGTGAACTGGAAGACGACCGCGCCGAGCACTCCCAGCGTAAAATGGAAGAGCTCAGCACCCACTTCGAGAACCTGTTTGGCGGCAAAGCCTACGGGCGGCGGCGCATCTCCTCCTCGCTTTCCAAACGCCGCATGACCCAACAGGCCAAAGCGGATATCGACGAATCGCTGGAAATGATCGAAGAGATCGAGCGCGATATCGACCTGCTTGCCGAAGAAATGGAAGCCGCCATCGATGAACTGGAAGAAAAATGGCTGGAAGAAAAATGGAGCGAGGTGGCGCGCGAGATCAGCGAAATCCGGATACCGCCCTATAAAAAGGACATCCTGATCGAAGTTTTCGGGGTGGCCTGGATGCCCTATCATCTCGTCGAGGTGGACAAAAAGATCATCGAACTGCCCGGCTACTCAGGCGGATAGCACTCCCCCAGCAAGCAAATCCCAACCTATTGAACCTGACACCTGATTCAGTGTAAGATGGAAACAGCACACTGGATCAGGCGTAATTTATCTATCCCCCAGGAGGAAAAAATGAAAAAGACCGCCGTTTATCCGGCCATCACCGTACTGATGACCATCCAGATGATCACGGTCAACGCGCTTGCCAACATTCTCCCGCTCAACGGCCAGCAGACTGGCGAGATCTCCGACCGGTTTGACGTCTATTTTGTCCCTGCCGGGTATGTCTTTGCCATCTGGGGGCTGATCTACCTGGCCCTGGCCGCCTACACCATCTTCCAGGCGCTGCCCGCCCAGGCCAACAACCCCACACTGAAGAAAATCGCCCTGTACTACTGGGTGAACAGCATCGTCAACAGCATCTGGGTGGTGTTGTGGCATTACGAGCAATTCCCGATCACCCTGATCGCCATGCTGGTGATCCTGCTTTCCCTGATGGAAGTGTACACCACCCTTAAAGCAGACCCCTCATTTTCCTTTGGTGCGCGGCTGTGGCTGGTGGTGGTGCCTTTCAGCATCTACCTCGGCTGGATCTCGGTTGCCACGATCGCAAACGTGTCTCAGGTGCTGGTTTTCCTCGGCTGGGGTGGATGGGGCATCGCGCCGCAGGTGTGGGCTTCCCTGATGGTGATCGTGGCCGCCGCCCTGGGGATCGGCATGGCACTGCGCTTTGGGTCGATGGCCTTCAACCTGGTGTTGATCTGGGCTTTCATTGGCATTGCCTATAAACACGCCGATAATACCGGTCTCTTCAT
>QKGK01000426.1 GCA_003250455.1 Chloroflexota bacterium
ATGCGCTTGGCTACGGCGCATACGCCCAGATGTATGCGCTCCTCGAGTCGTTTTTGTTCTTTTTGGTGGCTGTCCCAATCTTTTATCTGCTCAAAAAGAACCGCACCCCCGAAAAAGCGCTGGCGGTGATCGCTTTCACCTATCTTGCGATCGTGGCCCTGTGGGTCTTCCGGGCGGTCATGATCAACCGGACCGGGTTTGAATTTTTCCTGGATCGTTTCATTAACGACCTGGCCGACGAAGGGAAATGGCGCAAACGCTACCGCTTTGGGGCCATCTTGCTTGCCATTGGGCTGCTGAACCTGCCGGTTGTGCTGGCGGCATTCCTCTCCAACCGCGGCAAAAAGGCGGGGGAACTTGCGCTCGGCCTGGTCGAGCGGATCGAGGTGCTGATGTACCTGTTCTTCGCGCTGGATGTGGCCGGGATGGTGCTGGTGATCATTCGCAATATCCAGGGAGCCGCCTAGCTATGTCTGAAAAGTTCTCCCGGAGAGATTTTCTCAAACTTTCGGCCATGCTCCCGATGGTCAAAGTTGTCCCGGCACTGGAGCCTGTCCTTGAAGCCGGTACGGACAAAAAGAACACCCTGGTGATCGTCTTCGACGCCTGGTCGGCGTACCATTTGCCCGTTTACGGCTACCCGCGCACGACCACACCATATTTGTCCTCCATGCTGGATAATGCCATTGTGTATCATAACCACATCTCGGCGGCGAACTTCACCACCCCCGGGACGGCTTCGCTGCTCACCGGCACCTATTCGTGGACGCACCGGGCCTTCAACCATGATGCACCCGCTCAAAGCGTTTCCGGACATAATATTTTCCACGCTTTCGGCAGCCAGTACCACCGGGTTGGGTATTCGCATAACCCCCTGGCCGCCCATATCATCCACCGCTTTATGGATGACCTGGAAACTTACATCCCCACGCAGGACCTCTACCTGACCAAACTATGGACGGACAACCTCTTCCCCAACGACAGCGATATCGCCGTCCTCTCCAACTTTATTACCTTCGAGCAGCAGAACAACTGGAACTCCCTGTTCCTCAGCGAGATCTACAAGCTGATCATCTTCCGCAAGCGGGAGGCCGCTGCAGCCGCCTATAAAGACGAATTTCCCAACGGGCCGCCTTTCATCACCCGCAACAACTATTACGTGCTGGAAACTGGCATTGACTGGCTGATCGACAACCTGCAAAACCTCCCGCAGCCGTTTGTGGCCTACTTCCACTTTCTGCCGCCGCACCAGCCATATAAGCCGCCGGTGCAGTTTGACGGCCGCTTCGAGGATGACGGGCGGGAATTTCCCCAAAAGCCGTTCCACGTATTGGCGGGCAGCGACCAGGATGAGAAAACCCTGCAGCGCAGGCAGCAATATGACGAATACATCCCCTATGTGGATGAAGAGTTCCACCGCCTGTTCACCTCCCTGGGAGATTCACCGCTGGCTGAAAATACCCGGCTGGTGCTGACCTCCGACCACGGCGAAATGTTCGAGCGCGGGTTGATTGGGCACACCACGCCGCTGCTGTTCGAACCGGTGGTGCGGGTCCCGCTGATGATCTTCGACCCCGGACACAAAGGCCGGGTGGACGTTACCTCCCGTACCAGCAGCCTGGACCTGCTGCCCACACTGCTGCACCTCAACAATGAGCCGGTACCGGAGTGGGTGGAAGGGCAAGTGCTGCCGCCGTTCAATGATCAACCTGTGGATGAAGAGCGCCAGATCTATTCGGTGCAGGCCAAAGATACGCCCAAGTTCGCTCCGATTGAAACCGCGTCCATTTCCCTCTACCAGGGGCCATACAAGCTCACTTATTACTTTGGTTACGATAAACTGGCAGGTGAAGAACTTTTCGAACTGTACCATATGGAAGATGATCCGGAAGAACTCGACAACCTGTACACTTCGCTCCCCGAAATTGCCGCCTCAATGACGGAAACTCTCCAGGCTAAGCTGGCAGAAGTCAACGAGCCGTACCGATAGCCGATGGATGCCAGCAACTTCTCCCGCCGCGACTTTCTGAAGTTGGCCGGTTCGTTTTCGCTAAGCCTGCCGTTCACGCGCGGTTCCCGGTTGATCCAGGTACCCGGCGGGCCGAACATCTTCATCATCGTCTTCGACGCCTGGTCGGGGCATCACCTCTCCGCGTTGGGATATGAGCGCAACACGACACCGCGTTTGAATGAACGGCTGGAAAAAGCACTGGTGTATCACAATCACTATTCAGCGGGTAATTCCACCACGCCGGGGACTGCTTCTTTGCTCACAGGCACCTATCCCTGGACGCACCGCGCCTTTGCCCACGATGCGCCTGCCGAGCCGCTGATTTCGCACAACCTCTTTAACCAGGTGGGGAGCGGTTATTTCAGCCAGGTATATTCACACAACGCGGTTGCAGACATCATTCTGCGCGCCTTCCGCGCCGATGAAGACCTGTATGTTCCCCGCCAGCAGCTTTTCCTGACCAACGACTGGATCAGTACGCTTTTTAATAATGATTACGACATTGCCTCCACGGCGGTGGAAGTGATCTTCAAAAACAATGTGAACACCAATTCGCTGTTTTTACGCGATCTGTATACCCGCATGTTCGAGCGCAGCCGCCAGCGGATCATAGACAAATACAGACGGGAATTCCCCAAAAATCCCCCGGAAGTTTCCGGGTTTCCATACCTGCTGGAAACCGGAATCGATTGGCTGGTGGAAAATACCCCCAATCAGCCGCATCCCTTCCTCAGCTATTTCCATTTCCTCCCGCCGCATGCCCCTTATCAACACACCCGGGCCGAATTTCAGGGGGTATTTTCCGGGGAGGTTAGCGAGATTCCGCAAAAGCCCGAGCACGTTTTCAGCCAGGGACAAAGCGCTGGCAGCATGACCACCGACCGCAATGCCTATGACAACTACATCCTGTATGTGGATGCCGAGTTCGACCGGCTGATCTCCGGGCTGGAAGCCACCGGCGCGCTGGAGAACACCTGGGTGATCCTTACCTCTGACCACGGCGAGATGTTTGAACGCGGCATCATCGGGCACAGTGCTCCGGCGATGTTTGCCCCGCTGCTGCATGTGCCGCTGTTCATCTTTGGCCCGGGCATTACGCAGCGGGAGGATATCACTTCGAACACCAGCAGCCTTGACCTGCTGCCTACCCTGCTGCAGCTGGCCGGGCAGCCGGTCCCGGAGTGGGCTGAGGGCGAGGTGCTGCCATGGTTCCGTAAGACTGCACCAAACCCCGAGCGCAGCATCTACGCGGTGAATGCCAAACACAACGACAAGTTCAAGCCGATCACCCATGCGTCCATCTCCATGCTCAAAGGGAGCTACCGGCTTTCAGCCTATCTGGGCTACCCGGAACTGGACGGCGAGACGCGCTATGAACTTTATAATCTGGAAATAGACCCGGATGAGAGAAGGGATATCTTTGCTGCCAGGAAAAAGATTGCCGACATGATGGTGGACGAACTGAACGCCAAACTGGAAGCGGTCAACCAGCCGTATCTGGGTTAAAGGTTTCTTGTGGGTTTGGTTAGTTTAGTGGATTTTGAGAGCCATTCAACTACACCTTATACGCGTCATTCCCGCACGATTTTAGCGGGAATCCAGTCCAT
>QKGK01000136.1 GCA_003250455.1 Chloroflexota bacterium
CTAAACCGGATTCCCGCCGCTTGCAGGCGGTGATGGGCATTGACGACCGCTCGCTGGCTCCGGCAATTGTGGATATAGAGCGCCAGGGGCCGCATATGATGGTGATCGGGCAGCCATTCTCAGGCAAGACAACTACCCTGCGCTCAATGATCTTTTCTACAGCGTACCACTATTCACCAGACGAAGTGATGATGGTGCTGGTGGACTATTCGCGCAAGCTGTGGAAAGGCGAGCAGTCCTCCCTGGCGCAGCTCCCGCATGTGGTGCAGACGATAGAAGAGCTCGACCAGCTGGACGCCTTGCTGGAGAATATGCAGGTGGAATGCGCTGACTTTGACACCAATCGAAACCGGCGCAAGATCATGCTGTTCATCGACAACTATGATTCCTTCACCGATGAATCCAGCCGTAAAAAGATGGCTTTCTTTGAGGGAATGGCCGGGTTGGTGCGTAAATACCAGACCGAAGGGGTGTATATGGTGGTCGCCGGATCGGTCTCGATCACCAGCGCCTCGGATGACCTGCGCAAGGTATTTGCGGCACCTAACTTCGGGATTGCGCTCAAGAGCGCCGACGCGGTCAACCGGCTGTATGGCAAATTCCCCCGCAGCCTGGCCGATTCAGAACTGCCGATGGGCCGGGCGTTCACCGTACGCTCCGGGATCACCAATATGCTGCAGCTGGCAACGCCCTATGCCAATGATGAAGAGGTTGATAGTTCAATCGACCATTGGGTGGAGCTCATCCGGGAAAAATATCCGCAGCCGAGTGTAGCCTGGTTGAAACCTGCCGGGGAAGATGTCAGCGGAGGAGATAAAGAAGAGAAATCCGCTGCCAGCAAGAAGAAAAACGAAGAATTGAGCAAGATCGACCTGAAAAAAGTGAGAAAAAAACTGGCAGATAATGGTATGCCGGAAGAATTGATCGATCTGTTGTCTTCCGAGGATATGGTCAACACTGCCCGTGAAATGGGCCTGATGGATGACGATTCTGAGAAGTCTGCATAGGAAATGGTTATGGCAAAAGAAGAATATATTGATGTGAAATTTGACATCTTTGAATATGTGGGGCAGCGGGCACGCGTTCGAAAGTCCCTGAATGTGCGCGCATTAAAGGATGAGATCCTGCGGGAGTTTGACGATATCCCGGCATATGACCCGGACAGCTATGCGATCTACATCAAAGGAGCAGAAAAGCCCCTGGACGAAAAGCAAACCCTGGCCGAACTGGATGTGCAGCCCCAGGATGAATTGATATTTGACCATTTCCGAAATTTGATCCGCCGGATGCTGCCCACTGAGAACCATGCGGTTTTTGTGGATGACCGCAGCGGGAAGGCTTTCAGCGTTGAGTGGCAGCCCGCGATGATCGGCCGCCCAGGTACGGAGATGGACCATAATATGATCCTTGCGGTGAACTTGCAGACCGTGCCTGGCGGAAACTGGATCTCTCGCCGCCATGCCCAGGTTACTTTTTCTGGGGGGAAGTATTACATTGAGCCCCTGGCTGAATTTAACCAGGTGAGCCTGAACGGGAAAACATTACACTTTGGGAAAAAAGTGGAACTGAAAAGTGGTGATAAGCTGCTGTTAGGCCCGAAAAACCTGCCGCTCACTTTCCAAACCCGGGGAAAGCTGCCAAAACCTGAATCAAAAACAGACCCGATGTCTAAAGCGGCAGCTCAGGTGAAAGTGGCGGAACCTCCAAGTGCGCCTTCTCGGAACCTGGACATCCCTTATGCGACCATTGTTGCCGCATCGGAAGAGCAGAATGTTGGCAAGGTGATCCGCTTTGAAGAACTTCCGCTGGTATTGGGCAGGATGCATCCCTTGTTGAAGGGGGAGAATCAGGTCTCCCGCCAGCATATCCGCATTGAAAAGAATCCACAGAGCGGGCAGCTTCTCCTGGTGGATTTGGAAAGCACCAATGGTGTTACCGTCAATGGAGCAAAGATTGCTCCAAATACACCCGTAGAGATCGGGAATGGATCGCAGATTGGCCTGGGGAACAACCTGGTGATGCAGCTATATACATGATCTAGACCAAAACGATACGCCCCGGAATTTCCGGGGTTTTTTTATCCAAATGAATTTGGGTTTGTTAATTGGTTTGATGGATTAAACAAATGTTTGGCAGGGGAGACAATCAGAGCCGAGTATAATACTTTTAACTGACTTTATCATTTACTTTGAAAGGAAAGCGAAATATGCGCGTGCTATTTATTGGTGGTACCGGCGTGATCAGCTCGGGGTGTGCCCCCGAGGCAGTCCGAGCCGGTTTTGAACTTACATTGCTGAACCGCGGGCAATCTTTTCGACCGGTCCCGACAGGGGCGAAAGTGCTGATAGGCGATTATCAGGACCGGAAATCAATGGAAGACCTCCTCAAAGGGAGATCCTTCGATGTGGTGGTCAACTGGATCGCCTTTACCCCGGACCAGGTGCGGCGTGATATCGAGATGTTTGGCGGTCAGGTCGGGCAGTATGTGTTTATCAGCTCTGCATCGGCTTATCAGAAACCGCCGCGGTCTCTTCCGATTACCGAATCCACACCTTTAGAAAATCCATTTTGGGAATATTCCCGCAATAAAATAGCCTGTGAAGAGGCGCTTATGGATGCCTATTTCAGCGAGGGGTTCCCGGTTACGGTAGTGCGGCCTTCCCATACATATGACCGGACGCTGCTTCCATTCAGGGGCGGCTATACCTGGCTGAACAGGCTTTTAACCGGTCAGCCGCTGATTGTGCATGGGGATGGCACTTCGCTATGGGTGCTGACACACCATACCGATTTTGCCAAAGGCTTCACCGGGCTGTTGGGAAATCCACGCGCGATTGGCGAAGCGGTGCACATTACCTCGGATGAACTGCTCAGCTGGAACCAGATTGCAGAAACGCTGGCCTCTGCCGCCGGTGTGAAAGCCAAGTTGGTGCATGTCCCTTCGGAGACGGTTGCCAAATTTGACCCGGATTGGGGCGCCAGCCTGGTGGGGGATAAGTCGCATTCCGGGATTTTTGATAACACCAAGATCAAGCGGCTGGTGCCGGGTTTCCGGGCGGAGATCCCGTTTTACCAGGGCGCGCGTGAGATCATCCATTGGTACCGGGAAACGGAAGCAGACCATCAGGTGGATGCAGGATTCAACCAAATTATCGACCGGATCATTGCCGCCCAGCAAGGTGTTAAACCTTCGCTTTGATGATCTGGAATCCGACCAATTCGGAATATGGAGTAAGGAAGGTAGGCTGCAAATGTTACCCTGGGAGGAGGGGTGATGTCCCAGGGACAGAGTTCCAGATGATCTGGGAGCGGACCGGTCATTTGTTGAATGGCTACATCCAGCGCCCATCTATTTTGCAACACAAGGACACGTATATTGTCCCGCCCAAGTTAGGGAAAGATGCCGGGCTGTTGGGGCGGCTGCCCTGGCCATGCGGAGGGATGCTTTCGGATGATGCATAACAGCCAGAGGTGGCTGTGCTGCGGTTCGAAAAAGGAGGATCAGATGTCGCTTGAACTGGAAAAATCACGACGGTTTACTACAACCCGGTGGATTTCCTGGGTGGTTATGGCGCTGATGGCAGTTTCCGGCATTACAGGGATCATATTCCGGC
>QKGK01000384.1 GCA_003250455.1 Chloroflexota bacterium
TGGGGATGATCATCCAGGTGTTTTTCATACAGGTACCAATATAGTCCTACTCGAGTAGTTGCGCAATCGCATTTCCGTGTTAGTTCAGTTGCAGATTCTGGGCCAGTTTTAAGTGACCTGTGAGCAGGCACCGAGGGACAAGGTTTACAGTTTACAGCTAACAGTTGACAGTTGGAGCGCAGCGAACCATCTCTTCCATCTGTAGTTTCAACTATTGCTAAAATTTTTAATTGCTTGCCCTGCCCAGGCATTTTTAGGGGATTCTTCGCTAACGCCTTTCGGCGTCACGCTCAGAACGACCTCCCTGATCCCTGTTCACAAATTACTGGTTACTCGTTACATTCCATCCATGATTAAAGAATAAAAGCGACCGGTAGATCCGATCGCTTTTCAAGATCACATCATCTTTAGGGAATTTTCAACACCTGCCCCGGGTAGACAATATACGGGTAGCTGATGTTATTGTGCGCTGCCAGGGTCTGCCAGTTGACCCCGAATTTCTGCGCCAGGGCGTACAGGTAGTCTCCCGCCTGCACCACGTAGGTCTCACCCGGTTCCTCATTTTCGGGCTCCTCCACCGGCGGGGGCGGCGGGCCCGCATCTGCGTGCCCCGGGTAGAGCGTATACGGCCAGGTGAGGTTATTCAGCTGGGCAATCGCCGTCCAGCTCAGTTCCAACTTGCGGGCAATCTGCATCAGGTGTTCGCCGCTCTGCACGGTATAGGTTGCCGCTTCCTCGGTGGGTTTTGGCGTGGCTGTCGGAGCAGTCGTTTTGGTCGGCTGCGGCGTTTTTGTCGGTACTGCGGTGCCTTGCTGGGTCGGCTTGGGGGTCGCCGTTGGGGTCGCAGTCGGGGTCGCGGTGCCCGGCAGTTTCAGTTTTTGACCTGGCTGGATGATATACGGCCAGGTTAGATCGTTCATCTCGGCAATCACCTTCCAATCCAGGTTGAACTTTTCGGCAATCTGCACCAGGTACTCACCGCGCTGCACGGTATACAGGAAGGTCTCACCCTCTTCCGGTGTGGCAGTTGGCGCAGCTGTTTTGGTAGGCTTCGGGGTTTTGGTTGGTTGTGCGGTGGTCTGCTGAGTCGGTTCCGGCGTGGCTGTCGCGCTGGGTTGGTCGATGGTCCTACCGGTTTTCAGCACCTGTCCGGGGTAAATTGTGTATGGGTAGGTGATCCCGTTCAGGGCGGCCAGGTCTTGCCAGCTGATCCCCCACTGGTTAGCCAGCTTGGTGAGGTAGTCCCCAGGCTGCACGACATAGGTTTCGCCCGTCCCCTCGCCCGGATCCGTCGGCGGGGCTTCAGCGCCTACCGCGGTCACGGCCAGGTTGCCCAAAACCGCCCAGGAGGTCCTGAAATTGGCGATCGAGTATCCCTGCCGCCCCCCGCTGCCGGCGTCCACCAGGTAGATATTGTTCTGGTCATATCCATAGACCACCATGGTGTGCTCATACTTGGCGACGGTCACAGTGCTGCCGTCGTTGGCGGTGTATTCCACAGGCGTGCCCGACCACACCCGCCCGATCATCCATACAATCACCGGCCGGCCGTTGGCAATCTCGGTCTTGAGCTTGTTCAGCGACATCCCTTTGTGGGCGGTCGCTTCCAGGCCGTACTGGCGCAGCAGTTTGGCGATCGGCTGGGCGTGCACGCCGTAGGGGTTCGGCGGGATCTGTCCCCAGGCCCCAAACACGCTGCCCACAAAGCCGACCTCCGGGTTATCCGAGACCGGCAGGTTGTTGAAGAAGGTCACTTCCCCAACCGAGATGCCCCAATAGGCGGCCACGTCCACAGCAGAACGCGATTCGCAGGAAAGCGGATAGGTCTGCCCGTGCCCGACAAATGAATCAATAAAGGCATAGTCCGGCAATGCCGCGTCCGGGGCGGCGGCGGCCTGTTGGGGTGCTGCAAAGATCAAAAAGAAAGCAACAACCGTCAGGGCAAAGATTTGTTTGCGCATTTACAGTCTCCTTGTTGGAGGAAAATAGGATAATCTACAAGGCTGGCGGGATGCTCCAGTTCCATTGTAGCCAAGCATAAAACGATATGCAAGCGGTATAATCGTTCATTATGGAAGACTTTCATCTCCTAGCGACCGAATTCCAGAAGCTTTCCGGCCAAACACTGACCGAATCCCAGATGCAAGCCGCCGAAAAATACGCTGACCTGCTCCAGGAATGGAACCAAAAGGTCAACCTCACCCGCATCACCACCCCCGAAGAAATTCGCATCAAACACTTTCTGGATTCCTTGAGCTGCCAGATCGCCATGCAAGGTTCCCCGGTGGATCGCGTCATCGATGTAGGCACTGGCGGCGGCTTTCCGGGGCTGCCGCTCCGGCTGCTGTACCCGGAGATGCGCCTGACCCTGGTGGAATCCATCGCCAAAAAAACCACTTTTTTGTCATTGGTAGTGCAAGAATTAGGCCTGGATCACGTTCAGGTGGTCACCAGCCGCGCCGAAGATGTCGGGCAGGACCCTGCTCACCGGGAGCAGTACACGTGGGCGGTGGCGCGTGCCGTAGCTTTGCTGCCGGTGCTGGCAGAATACCTGCTGCCGCTGGTGCGGGTGGGCGGCTTTGTGTTGGCCCAGAAAGGCGCCACCGCTCCCGAAGAGCTGCAAACTGCTGGCCCTGCGCTGGAAATTTTAGGGGGCAGGTTCAGGGAGATGATCCCCGTCTCGCTTCCAGATTTAGAGGAAAAACGCTACCTGGTGGTAATCGAGAAAGTTGCCCCCACGCCGCCGAAATATCCGCGCCGCGCCGGGATGCCTGCCAAGCGTCCGCTGGGGTAAAAGGGTCAAAAAAACCAGCGGTTGAAACTGCCAAATGAAATTTAAACCTTATGATCTTTACAGTCCGCCTTCGAGCGGACTTCGCATTTGGAGAGACTAATTCAGACGCCGAACAGAGATAACGCTGGCCCTTTCAAATCTGATAATTGACTCTTATATGATTAAATCATATTATTTATTCATATTACTTAACTAGCATATAAAGGAATATGAAATGAATACCCCCCTCCTGACCATGGACAATCTGACCGGCGCACTCAGCCGGGAATCCTTTGAAGAACGCTTCAGCGCCGCCCTGCTCAAGGCGGTCCAAAACAACCTGTCCCTTTCACTGGCCGTACTGGATATTGACCAATTCCTGCTGATCAATGAAAACCAAGGCCGCCAGGTGGGCGACGCAGTACTCATCGAACTCTATAAAATTCTGCAAAAACTGGCCCCCGAAAACACGCTCATCTTCCGCTACGGCGGCGACGAGTTTTACCTGCTGCTGCCGGAAATGACTCGGGAACAGTCCCTGCTGCTGATGGAGCGAATCCGGCTGGCGGCTGCCGAAGAGCGCAGCTATCTGGAGGCACACTTTTCCATCTCGCTCACCGTCGGGATCGCCTCTTATCCCATAGACGGCACCGCCGAAGATGAGCTTCAGCGCAAAGCCGACCAGGCGCTCTACCGTGCAAAAAAAGCCGGGCGGGGGCAAGTAATGCTGGCCTACGACGAAAAGATGGTGCCAAAAACGGTGCACTTCACCGAGACCCAGCTGGAGCGCCTCTCCACCCTTGCGGAAGAACTCATCGTCACCGAAGCGCGGCTGCTACGCGAAGCCCTGGACGACCTGATCAACAAATACAACGTCACCAGAATCAAAGCCTGAGAGGGCGTGACCTCAGTTCTGCTCAGGGGCGTTCACAAGATTATGGTGTGAACCCACCAATTCCCCTTCCAGCGGCGCTTCCCCCTAAGGGAAAACACAAATAAGCCGCTACAAATGTAGCGGCGTATCTCTTGCGGCAATCTAACGACAAGTTTAACTCAAAGCAGGGCCCTCACTTCCCCGGGCCGGTTATTACGCTAAAAAAGGGGCGCTCAGGAAAGTTGTTCGGTGCTTTTGGGGGCGCGCTTTTTGTTATAGCGGTAGGTGATCCTGCCGCGGGTAAGATCGTAGGGGGACATTTCCATCGCCACCCGGTCTCCCAGCAGAATGCGGATGTAATAGCGGCGCATTTTGCCGGAAAGGTAGGCCAGCACCTCATGTCCATTGTCCAGCTGGACTCTGAACTGGGTGCCGGGCAGGGCTTCGATGACCGTACCCTCAACTTTGATCTTATCTTCTTCTTTCGCCATATATTCTCCTTGTCAAATTAATTGGCCTGCCAATCAGTTTGACTTAATCGACCGTAAAGGACGATCCATATTTTGATGAAATGCAGCTTCTTAAATTCCTGCTTTCATCCAAAAAAAAACTCGGCGTTTCCAGACGAGCCGAGCCAAAAATTAGGAGCAAGAGATGATTAGGTTTGCAATCGGATTCGCTCAATAAGCATTCCCTTATCTAAATATTCGGCCGTAGCTCTGCTGTCTGAGTTACCTACCAGACAGACGCTCTGTAACAAAAAAATTATACCCTCCCGGTGCACTGCTTGTCAAACGTGTAATGCTTACAAAATTGGAGGGAATCATCCAAAAAATGTGTTTTACCGGGAATTTACACGCCTTTATCAGGCATTTTGCATCCCTCCACTACACTGAGAGCATCAACAACCATAAAACTCTGGAGGACTGAAATGTTCAAAAAAATGATTTATACCTTGATTGCTGTGCTGCTGCTCGCTGCGCTGACGGTCGGGAGTGTTTCCGCAAAGGGACCAACGGGCGGCAAATTCCTCCCCGAAAGGCGGGAGCGACACCGTCTGCTGATCGGGCAGGTCGTAATGCTGGAGGCAAGCGAATTTGACCTGCAAAGCCCGAACGGGGATGTACATACCATCCAGATCAATGACCAGACCGCTTTCCGCTCCCGCAGCGGCGAGGGCAACATCGACACCACAGCCAGCTATGAAGACCTGTCCGTGGGCCGCTGGGTAGGCGTGCTCAACCGCCGGCCTATTGATGAAGGCCTGCCCGCCCGCCTGGTGGTGATCCTGCCGGAAGGCTTTGACCCGGCCAACCTGAAAGGGGTCAGGGTGGTTGGAGAAGTCACCCAGATCAACAGCGGTCAGGGCACTTTCGAGATCGTCTCGAGAGCCGGAGAGACCCTAACCTTCTCCGTGGACGGGCATACCCGCTATCGCGGCCTGCTGGCTGATTTCGAGGATCTGGAAAAAGGGATGAAGGTGGGCATATTCGCCTGGGAACAGAAAGACGGCACTTTGCTGGTCAAAGGCATCCTGGCGGGTGAAGGCAATTTCCCCGGGAAGTAAACCTCAAACCCAGGGTTATGGGCAATCGGTTAGCGGCGGACAGCCGTGCGCCGCTAACGTGATAGAAACCAATTTATTCCGTCACCCGCCATCCTTGTCCACCTGCGTGTATCTGTGGTTAAAATATTCAATCAACCACAGATGAACACGGATAAACACAGATGGAATATCCTATTGGTTGAAGGAAGAAGGAACAGGTACTTGCAGCCCGTTCCTTTTTACTTGGACTGAGCCCAGGCTGTCATGTTGAGCGAAGCGAAACATCCACCGACCATGCTGAAGGTAGCAAACCTGCCTGGGTCATGCGCAATCAATTACATGGAATTATCTGGATCACTGTAGCGACGCACGGCCGTGCGTCGCTAGCTTTTGTTTCCAAAATACCCGCCATAGATCCCTGCCCGCTTCACCTCCCATCCGTGTTTATCTGTGTATCTCTGAGGTTCCATTAGTCCGGGAGGCATTCGTCAAATGGCTAGCAGCGCACCGCGGTGGGCCGCTAGCAGGCTCATCCAACATTTAACTTTTCCCTCTTGACACCCGGACGCAACCGGTATACAATTCAATCAATGATACAATCATACAATAGTACAAAGATACACTGAGCGAAACAAAACCAACGCATCAGAAAGGAGGACGGGTACCAACGATGAAGATAAATGTCGATCTCACCGACCATGTACCCATCTACATTCAGTTGATGAACCAGATCAAACACATGATCGCCACGGGTGAACTCGAGCCCGGCGACCAGCTCCCCACCGTCCGCCAATTAGCTGCCGACCTGCGCATCAACTTCAACACGGTAGCGCGGGCATATCGTCTGCTGGATGAAGAAAGCATCATATCCACCCAACACGGACGCGGCACCTTCATCCTCGAACCTGCTTCAGAGGAAGACCACCAGCGCCTTCGCCGCAGAGACCTCCTGCGCCTGCTGAACTACTTCCTCACCGAGGCCAATAACCTCGGTTTCAGCATGGAAGAAGTCCGCTCCGCAATAGATGAAGAGATCGCAATCTGGGAAGAAACTGGCACACCAGCCGACCCGGATGCGCTATAAATAACAACCAATAAAAGTTAGACCCCTATCCCGGAGGATATCAATGGCTAATCGAAATTATGGAGCCTTACAAGCACGCCCCATGGGGCAGCGAAAAGAAACCGCCCGTGTAAACGGCATTGCGGGAACTTTATTCACCTTCTTTTTGATCGTCAGCGTAGTCGGCGCGATCTGGATGGATTCAAAAGGATTCTCCGAAATGCTGATCGCGCTCTTTTCCATTGGTGTGATGCTTGTCGGCATCTATTTTTTGTTCGCCCTTAAAGTTGCCGACCAGTGGGAAAAAGCCGTACTGCTGCGCTTCGGTAAATTCCGCGGACTCAAAGGCCCCGGCGTTTTCTGGATCATCCCGATCGTCGACACGATCCCCGAATGGATCGACCACCGCGTGATGGTCTCCCCCTTCAGCGCCGAAAAGACCCTCACCAAAGACACCGTCCCGGTGGACGTGGACGCTGTGCTCTTCTGGGTCGTGTGGGATGCCGAAAAGGCCGCCCTGGAAGTGGAAGACTATCGTTCTGCCATCACCTGGGCTTCCCAGACTGCCCTGCGGGAAGTGATCGGTTCGCTCGACCTGGCCGATATCCTCATCGGACGCGCCAAGATGGACGCCGACCTGCAAAAGATCATCGACCAGCGCACCACCCCCTGGGGCATCAGCGTGCAGTCGGTCGAGATCCGTGATATCGTCATCCCGCAGGATCTGGAAGACACCATGTCCCGCCAGGCGCAGGCCGAACGCGAACGCCAGGCGCGTGTCATCCTGGGTGAATCCGAAAAGCAGATTGCCCACTCGTTCTCCGAAGCCTCGGAGGCCTATATCAACAACCCGACCGCCCTGCACCTGCGTGCCATGAACATGCTGTTCGAAGGTCTGAAGGAAAAAGGCGCCATGGTGATCGTCCCCAGCAGCGCTGTGGACACAATGAACCTTGGCGGCCTGAGCGGGATGGTTTCATTGGCCCAGCAGGAAACAAAAAAGTAAAGCGGTCACCTGAAACATATTATGTAAAGGATAAAGAACCATGTCCAACGTAATGACCGCAGCGCATGCTGCCCAGGAAAAGAAAAAACGAGAACAAGAGGAAGAAGAAATGACCCCTTATTCAGATAAAGATTTGGCCGAGGATTACGAATTCAAGATCGTGCGCTCTGCAACCAGCGCCTTCAAAAAACGCGATACGGTCGAACAGGTGATCGCAGAAGAATCGATGGCCGGATGGCGGTTCGTCGAAAAGTTCGATGACAACCGCCTGCGCTTCAAGCGTCCGGCCAGCGCCCAACGCAGAGACATCACCCTTCCGCCTGGCGTGGACCCCTACCGCACCACCTACGGGATGAGTGAAACCGGGCTGGCATTCACCATCCTGGGCACGGCGGCAGCGCTGGGCGGCGCGATCGCATTAATTGTCTGGTTGTTTGCCTGAGCGTTTACCGGAAATTAAAAGGAGAATTTCGTGAGCTATTTTCCACACGGAGCCGCGGTAGCTGCACACCAGGCGCGGAAACGCCGACAAGAACAGGAAGAAGAGGAACTGCTGATGACCAAATATACGCCAGAAGAACTGGAAGCCAACTGGGAATTCAAGATCGTGCGCTCCGAAAGCGGCGCCTTTCTCAAGCCGGAAGTGTTCCAGATGCTGCTGCAGGAGGAATCTGTGGCTGGTTGGGAGCTGGTGGAAAAGTTGGACGACCGGCGGGTGCGCTTCAAACGTCCGGCCAACGCCCGGCGCAGGGATGTCACCCTGCCCCCCGGGGTGGATCCCTACCGCTCCACATACGGCAATGCCACCGCCCGCACTTCCATGTTGATCTCGATCGCTGTTCTATTGGCGGGCGGCGTAGGGTTGGGCGTGATCAGTTCTACCGGAAGCGGTGATGACTTGTCTCCCTTCACGATCCTAATGCCCTTAATCATGATCGGGATCACATTTGTAGTGATGATAGCCATCATCATCCAGCGCAGACGCTGACGGAGAGACACCCAATCCCGAATTAAAGGGATGTCTCCGGGCGGAGGCATCCCTTCGTACTTTACCAAATGAATCGAACAGCTCCAGGCAGGGCATCAGAACCCCACCCCTCACTGCAGGCAAGCAGGTTCTGCTGCGCTGTGTGCGGCTGATTCCGTACCCTTTCAGGTGTGCAAAACAGGCCTTTTCGGCCAAAAAACCGCAAAAACGCGCCAGGAGGCTCCTGTACAAGAAAAGGAAGAAAACCAGGCAGAAATAAAAATAATTTTTAACAGAACGCGTTACAGACGTTTCACGTGAAACATAGTCGCGATTTTCCCGCGCTCCAACGCGCTTTTTCGCGGTTTTGTTTCACGTGAAACATAAAACACCGGCAAGTGGATTGCATTACCAATCAGAACAGGAAACCTTACAATGAAATTACAACGACGAATCCTAACCATTTTTATCCTCCTCAGCCTGACCCTTTTGGCCGTGGCCGCCTTCACCCGGCCAGAGACGGTCTTCCCGGTGCTCAACAGCTTGCTGATGATCGGCCTTGGTCTGGGGCTGGGGATTCTTTTGGCCCGGCGGTTTGGCCTCTCGTGGGGGTTATATGGCGTCGGTGCGCTCACTTTTATCGGCTCCCAGGTGCTGCACATTCCCTTTAACAGCTACCTGCTCAACCCGCTGCTGCAAAAGATCGTCCCGCAGCCGGCCCCGGGGTCACTCCAATTGGCGTTATTTGCGCTGCTGCTGGGGCTTTCCGCCGGGATCTTTGAAGAAACCGCCCGCTACCTGGTGCTGCGCTTTTGGCGCAAGGACGTGACCACCTGGAAGCAAAGCCTGATGTTCGGTGCCGGTCACGGCGGGACGGAAGCGATCATTGTCGGCGTGCTGGCCTTCGTCGCCTTCATCCAGATCAGCTACTACACCCGCATGGGCACAGAATCGCTGCAGGCCACCATGGACGCCGCCCGCTTTGAGGCGCTCAACGCCACCATCACCACCTATTGGAACACCCCGTGGTACGCCCATTTTTGGGGCGCGCTCGAGCGCCTAAGCGTGCTGCCGGTGCACCTGGCCGCCACCGTGATGGTCTTCCGGGGGGTCAGCCGTAAGCAGCCTGCCTGGTATTTCACCGCTGTGCTATGGCACGCCCTGGTAGATTTTGTGGCTGTTTTTGCCTCGCAGACCTGGTCCATCCCGATCACCGAAGGGATCATCTTCCTGCTGGGACTGCTGGGCGCAGGGATCGTGTTCGCCCTGCGCACCCCGGACCCTGCCCCCGAGGAAGACCCGATTCCACCTATCCAGCCTGAACCTGCTATCCTTCCATTCGTGGCAGATCAGGAGAAACCCATTACAAAAGAAAGTTTGGAAGAAAGCCGTTATGACTGAAAATATGATCACTACCCAAAACCTGACCAAGTCCTTCGGCGACAACCTCGCCGTGGACCATCTCACCCTGTCCATTCCAGCCGGGGAAGTCTTTGGCTTGCTCGGCCCGAATGGTGCAGGCAAGACCACTACCATCCGCATGCTCTCTGCGCTAATCGGCCCCACCAGCGGAGAGGCCGCCATCGCCGGGTTCAAGATCGGCAAGGACGACTACCAGATCCGCAAAACAGTGGGCATCCTCACTGAAACGCCGGGGATGTACAGCCAGTTGAGCGCCGAACGCAACCTGTCCTTTTTCGCCAAGCTCTACGAGGTGGAAGATATCCCCGGACAGGTAGAACGCTACCTGCGCATGCTGGGCCTGTGGGAACGCCGCAACGACGCCGTGGGTACCTTCTCAAAAGGCATGCGCCAGAAACTGGCGATTGCCCGCACGCTGCTGCACGAGCCGCAGGTGCTTTACCTGGACGAGCCGACCAGCGGCCTGGACCCGGAAGCTGCCCGCGTGGTGCGCGATTTCATTGCCGAACTGCGCCACGAAGGCCGCACGATCATCATCAGCACCCACAACCTGGACGAAGCCGACCGCCTGTGCGACCGGATCGCCGTCTTCCGCTCCCGCTTGCTGGCGCTGGATACCCCCACCAACCTGCGCCGCCAGCTCTTTGGCCGGCGGGTGGTCTTCCACCTGGCAGAAGCCAACCCAGGTCTGGCAGAAGTCCTCCGCTCGGTGGATTTCGTGCAGGGGGCTGAATCGATCGATAATAAGCTGGTCGTCACCCTCGACGAGCCGGAGCAGCAAAACCCGCTCCTGATCAAAACCCTGGTGGAGCATGGCGCACAGATCCAGTTTGTCGGCGAGCTGCGCCGCTCCCTGGAAGACGTGTACTTAACCCTGGTCACCCCCCAGAAGGAGAACTAATCATGGAAAAAGTCTGGGTTATTATCCGAAAAGAATGGTCTGAAGTATTCAAGAACCGGTTTGTCCTTTTTGCGGTCGCTTTCATGCCGCTGATCTTCGTCATCATCCCGCTGGCGATCCTGTACACCATGCGCGGCAGTGTGGACGCGGACTCCGCCGCAATGATGAGCGAGCTGCCCCAGCAATATGCCAATATGTGCGGAGACCTTTCCGCCACTGCCTGCAGCCAGTATTTCCTCATCTCGCAGTTCCTGATCCTCTTCCTGATGATGCCGGTGATCATCCCGGTGACGATTGCCTCTTACAGCATCGTGGGAGAGAAATCCACCAACACGTTGGAACCGGTGCTGGCAACCCCCATCACCACCCTGGAACTGCTGATGGGCAAAGCGCTGGCCGGGGTCATCCCTGCCCTGATCGTCACCTGGCTGTCCTACATCATCTTCGTGATCGGCACCTTCATCATGGCCCTGGACAAGGAACTGGCCCAGGCCGTGCTGGACCCCATCTGGCTGGTATCCATCTTCGGCATTGGCACCCTGCTCTCGGTGGCCGGGGTCAGTCTTTCGATCATGATCTCCTCACGGGTCAACGACCCGCGTGTGGCTGAGCAGCTTTCCTCGCTGGTGGTGATCCCGCTGGTGGCCCTGTTCATGGGGCAGTCCTTTGGGGCGATCCAGTATGACCTTGTGCTGGTCACATGGGTGACCCTGGGCATGGTATTATTAGATGCTGTGCTGCTTTACTTTGCCATCCAGCTCTTCCAGCGAGAGACGATCCTCACCCGTTGGAAATAACTTTACATAATATACATACCAGGAACGATCCATGACAAAAAAACACATCCTCCTCCCTTTACTGAGCATCCTGCTGGTCTTGCTTTTGGCTGCTCCCGTCTCCGCACAGGAAGAAACCCCGGAGCTGAAGCTCGGCCTGCGGCGTGATTTTGGCTACGGCGGTTTCTCCAATGACATCCAGGGGACTTTTACCATTTCGGCCAACGGGCCGGACACTCTGGAAGAAGTCCAGTTTTACCTGGACGATACCCTGATGGGCACGGACAGCGAAGCGCCGTTCTCGCTGCAGTTCAATACCGACAACTTTGAACCGGGCACGCACGACCTTTCGGCCGTGGGGACGCTTGCCGGCGGGGACCAGGTCAGCTCGAATGTGCTGACCGCTGAATTCCTCTCTGGCGAGGAGGCACAAGGCAAAACCCTTAGTATTGTCGTCCCGATTCTGGGCGTTGTACTGGTCTTCACCTTGCTGGGCGGGCTGATCCCAATGCTGACCGGCAAAAAAGGTGCTGCCGGCCCAATTGGAGAATACAACATGGCCGGCGGCACAGTTTGCCCGCGCTGCAAGCTGCCTTTCTCCCGCCACATGATGTCCCCCAACCTGGGCGTAGGCAAGCTGGAACGCTGCCCGCACTGCGGCAAATGGTCGATCCGGATGCGGGCGTCCCAGGCAGACCTGGCCGCGGCGGAGGACCGCTTGCGGGCAAAGGATACCGAAAAAGCGCAGATCGAAGTGGACCCGGATGAAAGCCTGCGCCGGGCGCTGGATGACTCCCGCTTCGACGAATAAGAAGAAACTTTGCAAGTCAAACGCCCTCTGAAATTCAGGGGGCGTTTTTTTGATTAACTGACAGTCAACCAGGCACTTAGGGAACAGGGAAAGCGGCTAGATGGTTTTTCTTCGTGTGACGCATGTAAGAAGTTTTTTCTTTCGGCACACCGAGTTTTCCCAAAACTGGATTGCAGACTTCTGGAGACGCTGTTCCTTCTCTTCGCAATATGCCGTCCTGATTCCTGGTTACTGGGTGATTGATCACAATGAAGCTGTGTTAATTTTAATTGTATATATTTTTTACTATGCATAATATTTTACAATAATCAAGCGTACCAATTGCTTATTAGACAAATCTCTCAAATAAAGCTACACTTGGGCTATGGAGAACCCTTCCACCGCACACACCGAACAATTGGTTGAGCAGGTTGTTGCCCTCAAGAAAACCCTGGGACAGTTTGCCCGCCTGATCGAGATCAGCCTGACGCTCAATTCCACCCTCGACCAGGATGTCATCCTGCAGTCCATCATCGAAACCGCTACCGATGTGATCGAGTGCGAGGCGGTATCCATCCTGCTGTATGACGAGGAACGCAAGGAACTCCGCTTCGTGGCCTCCACCGATTCCCAGCCGGAGCAGCTTGCCAGCATCCCGGTGCCGATCAACGACAGCATCGCCGGGACGATCTTCACCACCAATGCGCCCCAGGTGATCAACCGGCTGGCCGGTCACCCCAACCACTATAAATTCATCAGCGAACAGCTCCACATCGAGAACGACTCCCTGGTAGGGGTGCCCATGCGCATCCGGGACAAGGTCATCGGCGTGATCGAGGGGATCAACAAGCAGCAGGGAGAGTTCACCCAGGAAGATGTTGATGTCCTTTTCGTGATCGCATCGCAGGCCGCCGTGGCGATCAACAACGCCCGCATGCTGCAATCGCTCCAGGCGGCTTACGAGGAACTCAGCCATATAGACCAGATGAAGACCGCTTTCATTTCGATCGCCTCACACGAGCTGCGCACGCCGCTGTTCCATATTCTCGGCTATGCCGAACTGCTCGAGCAGGATGCCGATGACATGCAGGCGGAGAGCCTGCGCCAGGTGATCAAGTCCGCCCGGCTGATGCAAGCGCTGGTGGACGATATGACCAACATGAACCTGCTGGAAACCCGCTCTCATCACCCGGTCAAAGAAAAGACCTCCCTCCAAAGCCTGCTGAAAGAAGCCTATAGGGAGGTGGAAGGCCTGCTGCAGGAACGGCAGGTCGACACTGTGTGGAATCTCCCCAAAAACGCCCTGACGGTAAACGCCGATCCAACCAAACTGCGCCAGGCGTTTGTCAATGTCTTCAGGAACGCGGCCCGCTTCAGCCCGAAGAGCGGCAGGGTAGAAGTCCAGCTTAGGCAATCCGGCAGCCTGGCCGAAATCGCCATCACCGACCATGGTATCGGGATCCTTCCCGAACAGTTGGAAGCCATCTTCGACCGAATGCGCCAGCTGGAGGAGCACACCACCCGCACCCACAGTGGGCTGGGCCTTGGTCTGCCGATTGCCCGCGGCCTGGTAGAACTGCATCACGGGCGCATGTGGGCCGAAAGCGCAGGCAAAAACAAAGGTACTACCATCCGCTGCACGCTGCCGCTGGCGGCAGTTCCGCCGTTTGTGGAAGATGCACTATAACATGATTTAATAATTGATCATTCTATTTAGGGAGAAATTCATGTCAGATAGGCAATCAATTTATAGACGGATACAATCTTGAA
>QKGK01000095.1 GCA_003250455.1 Chloroflexota bacterium
TGCCGGCATGGTCTCTGTGGTGGATACCGCATTGGCAGCCATCCCCGAAGGATACGGTGGGGTGAAGCCGGATGCGTTGAACACCATGCTGTTCGAAGAACCGGATGTGATCCTGATCGATGTGCGCACTGAGGAAGAACTGGTATCCAACGGCGTGATTGAGGGTGAAAATTGGCAATTCATTGCCCTGGAATCCTTCATTGACCAGAAAGCCGAATGGCCGGCAGACACCGATGCCAAGATCGTGGTGTACTGCGGCAGCGGGCACCGCTCCACAATTGCCATGTCGATCCTGTATGCGTACGGATACACCGATGTGTACAGCTTGAGCACTGGTTTTGGCGGATGGGTGGACGCTGGTTACCCCGTGGTAGATTACGTCGCTCCGTAAGCTCAACGAAGATAACTGGTAAACCAAAAAGACCGGCAGGAATTCCTGCCGGTCTTTTCTATTCCCATGTAAGCGATGGGTATTTCCAGGTGAGGAACCCGGATTTGAGCATTTTCTTGCGCGTATCAATCTGGTAACCCATTTCAGCCAGGGCAATCCCGGTTTCGACAAACCATTGACGGATGCCGTACGCTTTGTGGGAGATAGTTTTATTGGCGGCATCTTCCCAATCATTGAAAAATTGGTGGATCGTTTCCCCGGGTACCATTTTGTGGATTAGATTTTTGGGTAATACTGGCGGGAAAAGGGAGGGACTGAATCCCCAGCGGAAGTTGGTGCTGAATGTGATCCCAAGGTAAGTTAGGGAAGGCAGCGTAGATTGCTGGAGCAGGTTGGCCACCCAAATGCGGCCAAAGGGGTCTGAGGTGCCCTCGATCAGGATTCCTCCGGGAACCAGCGACTTTGACATCAATGCATAAGAATCAGCAACCTGATTTTCTTCGTACTGTCTTAATACGTTGAATGCCCGGATCAGGATTGCTTTGTTCCCCTTGGGTAAAGGAATATTGAACCCCCCCTGACGAAAATGGGTCAGATCATCCTCAAACGGTTTTGCCGTGGCAACGCGTTCAGGGTCTAATTCCACGCCCAGAATCGGGAGTTGGGGGTTGAGCTTTCGCAGGTGATGTGCAGATTCAAGCGTGGTTGTGGGATCTGCACCAAAGCCCAGGTCTACAAAGTAGGTATCCTGGGCTTCTTTGATCAGGTTGGGGAAATATTTGGTGACAAAAAGGTCTACACGGCGTAACCGGTTTTGGGCTGTTTTTCCCCTGGTGGGGTGCTCGATCGGATTTTTACCGTTGCGTGTAGACAATTTCTGTGTTATTTCCTGGCAGCCAGCGAATCGGAGACGCGCTGGAGCCTGTTGTAAGCATCATTAGCCACTTCAACAATTTCAGGAATCTCTGCCAGTGGAGGGTAGGAGAGCAGCAGAATTTTGGGATTCACCATATTGACGATCGTCCCATTTTCGGCCTCTTCCACCGTGACATTGCAGGGAAGGAACAAACCGACCAGCGGCTCACTTTCCAGAGCTCTGTGTGCCAGTGGTGGGTTGCAGGCACCCAGGATGGCGTATTTTCGAAAGTCTTTGTCCAGTTTTTTCTTCATCGTGGCCCGGACATCAATTTCAGTCAGAACGCCAAACCCCTCTTCTTTCAGGGCGGAGGTCACTGTTTCAAGGGCTGATTCATAGTTCTCAGATAATTCAATAGTGAAGGCTAAGTCTTTCATAGGTTTCTCTTTTTATTCCTTTAAGTGGTCTTGATTAATTTCTTTATTATTATAAACCAACGCACGGTTGGTTATCTGTAGCGAACCCCTCAACCGCCGCCTGTTGAGCAGGATGCTGAATTGGTGGTTCCGGAAGAAGATCCTTTGATGCCGGCTACCAGAGATAACTGGCGCTGGACTTTGTTACTGCCGCATGCAGGGCAAACTACCGCATCGACTTTTGAGGATGACATGACCAGTTCCTCAAAATCTTCTGCACAATCGTCGCAAATGAATCCGTAAAGTGGCATTGTATACTAACTCCTCATAGTCTTCAGGATGTGCAATTATATGAACTTATTCGCATTAGCGCATACATTTTACCAAAAGAATGTCGGATGTAAATATGTTTTTTATTAGAATTTTCCAAATGGGTAAAATTGGGGAAATACAGAAATGAGGTAATCGATTATATTGTCTTTGGGGAGATTATTCTCTATAATCAGATTGAAAGATTTGGCGATTCTCTGGAAGAAGGATGGAATTATGAGCGAAAATTATTTGTTAGTGGATTCAGAAGGAAATGCTACGGAAGTCTCCGGGGATGTCAAGATTGGTCGGAATAAAACCAATGAACTGGTGATCCTGGACCCCTTGGCTTCAAGACATCATGCAACGGTTTATATGGAAGGTGAATCCCTGATGATCCGGGATGAAGGTTCTTCGAATGGGACCTTTGTCAATGGAGAACAGATATTTGAGCCGACGGCGTTGGCAGATCAGGATGTGATTAAATTTGGCGATGAGGAGTATATTGTCCGGGCCCCTTTGTGGGATACTGCGACGATCCGCGCGCCAAAAGAAGGGGAAGAGCCGGCGGTTGAAGAAATGTCGGCGGTTGAGGAAAAACCAGCGGAACCCAAGAAATCGGTGGAAATCTCAGCAGGACCTCCGGAACCTTCAGCAGAGACGCTTGTTTCTGACCTGCCTTTGGATGAATTTGATACCCCACCTAAAAAGAACAACAGGACAATTCTGATCATAGGGATTGCCGTCATTTTGTTGTGCTTCTGCTGCCTTGTGATTGCCGGTATCATTCTCCTGGTGAACAGGAGCGGAGGTGTCCTGATCGAATCTGGCAGCCTGAGAAACGCACACCTTCTGACATCTCTGGTGCTGACACTATAGTTCAAGAGGAAAATGATTGGATATGAAAAGAGAGCGCTTACAACGAGCGCTCTCTTTTTTTGAATGAATTTTATTGTGTCCGCTTATGCCCCAACTGCTTTAATCGCGGTCAGTGCTGCTTCGTGTACAAGGGTATTGGTAGCCAGGATACCGCGGTTATTTGCCAGTGTGCGTCCCTGGGAGAAATCAAGCGGCTTGCCGTCCAGGTCGGTGATGCGTCCGCCAGCTTCTTCGCAGATGATAGAGCCAGCAGCCTGATCCCAGATCTTTTCCTTGTAATTGGGCATCTTGGCGGAGATCAGGCGGAAGAGCGCGTCTCCGGCACCGGCGCCCAGGATGCCGTATTTGGCCTGACTATCTAACCGTACTGGTTCCGCCTGCACGCCCATCTGCTCGCCGATCAGGTCCAGTTGGGAAACATTGGTATGTCCTGCTTCAAAAGACCGCAGGAAGCGAGCCTGTGCCGGGTCACTGATCTCGGAGACATGCAGTTGGGTGAAGTCCATGTTCCCGGTGAGGTCTGTCGTCCACGTGCCTTTACCTCTTTGGGCAATGATCAACGAGCCTGGTCCGCCGATCTCCTGGATATACCCCTGGGAGAGGTTCGGGCAGGCCAGTACCCCGATTTCCACCTGGTAATCCAGCAGCAGGGCAAAAGCTACTGCATATTGTTCTCCGCGCAGGAACCCCTTGGTGCCGTCAATCGGGTCCAGTGTCCAGAAGCGGCTGGAGGGCTGGCTGCCGCCGAGAT
>QKGK01000501.1 GCA_003250455.1 Chloroflexota bacterium
GCTGCGGAATTCAATTGCCACACCGCGCAGGATCAACCCCACCAACAGCAGGAAAAGCGGCACATAAAATCCACTGAACATGGTGGCATACCAATGCGGGAAAGCTGCGAAGGTAGCACCGCCAGCAGTCAGCAGCCAGACCTCGTTTGCATCCCAATGAGGCCCAATCGTATTGATAACTGCCCGGCGTTCCACATCTTTTTTACTCATGAATGGCAGCACCATACCGACCCCGAAGTCAAAGCCTTCCAGCACAAAGAAACCGGTATACAAAATGGCGATCAAGACAAACCATAAAATGTTAAGATCCATAAGGTTATCCTCCTCTCTCCCCTAGTCCGCGCTGCCGGCAAAGGTCGGTTCACCAGCGGGTGCTTCCGGCATGGTTGGTCCTCCAGTACCGGCCTTTGCATACTTGACCAGCAGGTATATATCTGCAAGCATCAAAACGCCGTAAAGCAGCACAAATCCTATCAGGGAGGCCAGCAGGGTCGTAGTCCCAACATTAACCGAAAGGCCATCATCCAACTTCAACAAACCATAAACCACCCAGGGGGAGCGCCCCACTTCCGTCAGGATCCAGCCAAAGGTATTGGCCAGATAGGACAGGAAAAGGCCGACAATGAAAATTAAGCCCCAAATCCTGGAAACGACAAATCCCTTTTTATTGCGCAGTATGACCAGAGCGTACACTGCTAAAAATACCATCACTGTACCCGCACCGACCATGATGCGGAAGCTCCAGTACATTAGGCCAACCGGGGGAACATAGTCCCATTTTCCATAGGTCTGTTCATATTCCGCCTGCAAATCGTTGATCCCGCGTACCTCGCCGGTGAATTTGCCATAGGACAGGAAGCTCAACGCACCTGGGATCCGAATATCCAAAATTGGGTCTTCACCACCCAATGTGATCAATGATAGTGCTGCCGGATTTTCCGACTCGTACAATTTTTCTGCGGCTGCCATTTTCATCGGTTGCACAGCCACCATGTGTTTAGCCGTCATATCACCAGTCACGGCAACCAACACAGACCCAACCAACCCCACTATTGCACCAATCTGGAAAGAGCGTGTGAAAAAGTCTACATGGCTCTTGCGCGCCAGGTGATATCCGCTGATGCCCAAAATGAAGAACCCGGCAGTAGCCAGCCCTGAAAAGAAGGTATGCGGGAAAGCCACCCACAAAGCGGGATTCTTCAGCAAAGCAAAGAAGTCCACCATTTCAGCTCGGCCGGCGGCTTCGTTGATCACATACCCAACCGGCTGCTGCATAAAGGAGTTTGCCAGCAAGATCCATAACGCTGAAATATTGGCGCCAATGGCCGCCAGCCATATCGAAGCCGTATGCACGCGTTTGGGAAGCTTATCCCACCCAAACAGCCAGACACCAATGAAGGTGGATTCCAGGAAAAAGGCCAAAAGCGCTTCAATGGCCAGTGGAGCGCCAAAAATATCCCCCACATACCGGGAATATTCCGACCAGTTCATCCCAAACTGGAATTCCTGAACAATACCCGTAACGACCCCCATAATGAAATTGATGAGGAACAGCTTTCCCCAAAACTTTGTCATTTCTTTGTAGACCTCTTCACCCGTGCGGTTCCATCGTGATTGCATAATCGCCACCACAATGGACAGCCCTAAGGTAAGCGGAACAAAAAAGAAATGGTAAATTGTTGTGGCTGCAAACTGCAATCGAGCCAGGACCAATCCGCTCATACTTTGTCTCCTTCCTCCAATTTAGGGAATTTAAAAAAATATTTTACATAAACTAATATAGCCAAATTCATCCTAATTACGTAGGGACATATGTCCCTACTCAGTTGGGACATATGCCAATAATTCACTCAGGATAGCCATAAAAAGAAGGGCTCCCTCCTCCTAGAGTAAGCCCTTCGCGAGATATCATATTTATGGTAGATCAGGATCGGGCTGCAACCAGCTCTACTCGCACCTGACCTAACCTTTCAAAGGTAACTTTGGCTACCTGCTGCATCAGTGCATACCCCAATTGGGGATTTTCCCCGGATAAGGCACGTAGTTTCTTGGCATCAATAATGATCCCGTCACTATCCTGTGCCACCACCGCAGTAGCGGTGTAGGTATGCGGTGCAATCAATGCCGAAAGCCCAAAGGGATCACCCGGATTGATATCCCCCACATAGAATTCCTTGCTTTTATCCGAGATCAACTCATCCACAACCCGGTAATGCAGGTTCACCTCGCCGGTTTTCAAAAAGTACAAATGATCAGCAGCATCCCCCAAATTAAACAGGGTATCCCCGTCAACCCAATGCACGGCATCGGCAATCATCGCAATCTGGTCAAAATCCGCGTCATTTAGAAACCCAAAAAACTCGTACATGCGCAAAGTTTCAGGTGAGATCATATATTTTTTCCCTCCGGAGATCATCTATTAGGATCTCCATAACTATCTCTACAGCTTTTGGCACCGCGGCTTCCACAGGGGGCGATAATTCCTCAGAAAACTCGAACACCAACTCAGCTTCCACTGCCACCACCCACACATCCGCTGGCAGCACCATCCCCATGCGTCTCCCCACCTGGAGCGCGGTTGCCAGCGAAGTATCGTGGATGGCAGTGGTGTGCCCTGCGGAAAAATCCGGCAAGCTGCTCAGCGGCAGGCTGAAAATTGTGCCGTTCGGTTTTGATTTGGTCAGGATCGAATCCACCACGATCACGCTGGTAAACCCATCCATTTGCTCCATCAGGGATAACCCGCCCAGTGACAGGTATGTAAATGTCACCTCGTGAGGTCGATCCCCATTGGTATATTTCGCCTTGTAGATCCGTTCCACTTGCTCTACCACGCGCCATCCTACCCCATCATCCCCCAGGATCGGGTTGCCAAGGCCAATCAGCAGTATCGGTTGATCTGATTTCATTGCATCCAAAAAAGGGCCGGACATTCATCCGGCCCCATAGTAAGGTTCAGCAAAACTGGCGCAGGGTCTCCACGGTTTCGCCATCCGCATCGGTGATCTTCACTTCCAGCGGCATCTGACCAGGCAGGGAGTGGGTTGCACAGCCAAAGCACGGGTCATATGAGCGGAATGCCATCTCAACCCGGTTCAGCAGTCCTTCTGTGACCACTGTTCCGCTCTTGATGAAATTCTGCGCTGCCTTCTTGATCGACATGCTGATCGGTGCGTTGTTGTTGGTCGTACCCACGATCAGGTTCACCTTTGTGGTCACGCCGCGCTCATCCGTCCAGTAGTGATGGGTCAGTGTTCCTCGCGGAGCTTCCACGATCCCCACACCTTCGGTTGGTGTCTCAGTTGGCACAGTGTGGAAGTTATCCGAGGTGATCTCAGGATCGGTTGCCAGTTCCACCCAGCGTTCGGCTGCATACAGCAGTTCAACCAGGCGTGCCCAGTGGGTCGCCAGCTGCTGGTGGACCGGTTTCCCGCCCAGGGTCTCGTACATCTTCTCATAGGCTTCCTGTGCCCGGGGCGTTGCCATCCCATCGGAGGCGTTCAGCCGGGAAAGTGGTGTTGCCGAGTACACCCCAGAGTCCTTTCCGCCGACAAGCCCTTTCCATCCCACTTTCTTGAGATAAG
>QKGK01000528.1 GCA_003250455.1 Chloroflexota bacterium
TGGCGCGCCAACAGCACCTTGCTGGCCTTCACCTCCACCCGCTCTGGCACGCAGGACATCTTCCTCCTGGACACAGAGGGAACCGAAAGCAGCCTTGCCGCACCCCTAAACTACACCAACAACCATACTGCCGGGCAACACGACCCGCTCTGGTCGCCGGATGGTGTTCTGGGCTGGACTTCCGCCTACCAGGGAGAAGATGTGTTTTACCTTTCCGGCTACCCGGAAGCTGAAGCCGCCACCGCTGAACGCACGATCACCGGCAGCGATGCCCAATGGGACCCCACGGGTACCTACCTGCTATCCATTCAGCGCACCCCCGACCAGAACTTCCTCGCCATCCAGGCGGCACAAGACGGGCATTTTGCGCTCCTCCCCACCCTGATCGAAGGACAGATCAACGAGATCAGTTGGGGGAAAAACCAGCTCCCCGGCACATTGCCCGCCTCGATAGCCCGGGCTGCCCTGGCAACACCGCAAACCCCCTGGCTGGACAGACTGGTCCCCAGCACCGGGGCCTTATTCGGGCGCCAGAACCTGATTGACCTCCCGGACATCACTGCCCCACATGCCGGGCTGAACGCCCTGGCTGTCGAACCGTTCTACGCCCTCAAAGACCGCACCAACCAGGCGCTCGGCTGGGACTTGCTCTCCGACCTGGAGAATATGTTCATTTCCGTTTCCCAGCCGCTTCAGCCGGATAATGCCAACAACTGGCTGTACACCGGTCGCGCGTTCGCCCTCAACCCGGTGCTGATCGACTACGGGTACATGGTCATCGTGCGCGAGGATTCCCTGCACCAGACCTATTGGCGGGTGTTCGTCAAACCGCTGGACCAGTCGGGCGCGCAAGGCATGCCGCTTACCGAATTCCCCTGGAATTTTGACGCCCGCTTCTCCGGTTCGGTCACCGCCTATGAGGCCGGCGGAGAGCCCTACAACGAGATTCCGTCCGGCTACTGGGTGGATTTCACCAGCCTGGCACTGCAATACGGTTGGGAGCGGCAGGCAGCCCTGTATAACTGGCGCGGCTACTACCAGGGAGCGCGCTTCAACACCTTTGTGATCACCTCCGGTCTGACCTGGGAGCAGGCCATGCTGCAGGTATGGCCGCCGGAGATCCTGCCATGAGAGATTCGCCCTCTACAAAAGCTGCTTCCCATCGCCTGCCAATCCTGTTGATTACCGCGTTTTCGCTGGCCATTTTCGCTGCCCTGTTTTATTCTGCCACGCTCCCGGCAGCCGCCCAGACCGAGCCGCCTGCCCCCACCCCCACACCGCTGCCCGACCCGCTGGAATATCCTTTGCCAAACAATCCGAGTTCACCGGTTTCCTCCTGGCGGCCCCCGCTGTACCCCACTCCCTGGGCGCTGTCCATCCACGATCACTTCTATTTCAGCCGCCCGGTCGCCGTGAACGAGGTCAACTGGCCGCTGCCTACCTACCGCTACGGCGGCATCTTCTTTGCACCCGACGCCCCTCATACCGGCGTGGATATAGTGGTTGACACGGGCACCCCGGTGCTGGCGGCTGGCCCCGGCCAGGTGATCTTTGCCGGCCCTGACCTGCTGTATGGCACCCAGGAAAACCCCAACCCTTACGGACTTGCAGTCGTCATCCGCCATGATTTTGGTTGGAACAACCTGCCAATCTACACGCTGTATGCCCATCTTTCAGAAGTGATCGCCACCAAAGGGCAGCAGGTGCAATCTGGCGACCTGATCGCCCTTTCCGGCGAGTCCGGCTTTACCACCGCCCCCCACCTCCATTTTGAAGTACGCACCGGCACCAACACCTATTACGACTCACAAAACCCGGAACTTTGGCTGGCTCCCCCGGTTGGCTGGGGTGTGGTGGCCGGAAAGCTGACCGACGGGGCCAATTTGCGGTTGTTCAGCCAGGATATCATCCTGGTCAACCTGGAAACCGACCAGAAGTGGTATGCACAGTCTTATGGTTCAATCTTCACCGTCAACCAGGACCCGTACTACAAGGAAAACTTCGTCATCAGCGACCTGCCAGCCGGAAAATATCTGGTGCAGATCCCCTATTTCGGCCGCAACTATGAGGAGACGATAGAAGTGCTGCCTGGTTCAGTGACCTATATCCGCTTCAAGGGTTGGATGGGTTTCGTCGAGCCCGAACTGGAACCCGCCCCTCCCGGCAACCTGCCACAACCGAAATAAAATTCCCTTATTTCTCATCAAAAAATCCTTGCACTTATAGAACAATCGTGCTAAACTATAGCCAATAAACTTGACATTTGGAGGTACAAGTAAAATGGCTCGAAAATCTAATTCTGCTCCTCCAGAGAACGGAAACGACAAAGCTCGTCAGGCCTCTCTGGACAAAGCCCTGGGGGACATCACCAAAAGGTTTGGCGATGGTGCAATCATGAAACTGGGCGAAGCGCACAGCCTCGTCGTGGAAGCGATCCCGACTGGCTGCCTTTCCCTGGATATCGCATTAGGCGTGGGAGGCATTCCCCGCGGCCGCGTCACCGAAATCTACGGCCCGGAATCCTCCGGGAAAACCACTTTGTGTCTGCACATCATCTCAGAAGCCCAAAAGATGGGCGGCACCGCCGCCTTTGTGGATATGGAACACGCCCTCGACCCGGTCTATGCTGCCCGCCTGGGTGTGGACGTGGATAACCTGCTCATCTCCCAGCCTGATATGGGCGAACAGGCCCTGGAAATCACCGAGACGTTGGTGCGCTCCGGCGCGGTGGACATTATCGTGATCGACTCGGTGGCCGCCCTGGTGCCCCGCTCCGAGCTGGAAGGCGATATGGGCGACGCCACCATGGGTGTGCAGGCCCGCCTGATGTCCCAGGCGCTGCGCAAGCTTTCCGGGGCGATCAAGCAAACCAACACCGCGGTGATCTTTACCAACCAGCTCCGCCAAAAGATCGGCGTGATGTTCGGTAACCCCGAAACAACCACCGGCGGCAACGCCCTCAAATTCTACGCCTCCGTGCGCATCGACATCCGCCGGATGCAGTCCATCAAGGTAGGCAACGACATCGTCGGCAACCGCACCCGCGCCCGGGTGGTCAAGAATAAAGTAGCCCCGCCTTTCCGCCAGGTAGAATTCGACATCATGTATAATGAAGGCATCTCCAAAGCGGGAGACCTGCTGGATCTGGCCGTTGAGATGGACGTCGTCAACAAGCGCGGTTCCTACTATTACTACAACGATGAGAACCTTGCCCAGGGCCGTGAGAACGCCAAAGACTACCTCCGGGAAAACCCGGCGCTGGCCTTTGAGATCGAGTCCACCATCCGCCAGGAACTGCTCGAAGGGCAGGCGCCCCCGCCAATGGTTGAAAAGGACGAAGACTTTGTTGACGAGGATGACTATATCGAAGACTAGCATTAGCCACAAACACCAGACAGCAATTGCCGTGGTCAGTTTTACATTAATCATCTTGCTCTCCGCATGCGGAGGGCAAGATGCGCGTTCCACACCGGATTACTTTGTGCCCCCCACAATGAACCCGCAATTGCCAACTGCTACGCCGGAATCCACTATCACCCCCACCCCGGAGGCCACGGACGCAGGTCCATGTGAGAACG
>QKGK01000273.1 GCA_003250455.1 Chloroflexota bacterium
AGCGACAATAATGAGGAAACTATTATTAATTGATTGGAGTTTGAGGACATGGAAAAATTGATCACAGAGGATATTGCTGCACAGGTCAGGGAAATCTTTGACGAACTGGGTGCACCGGTAGAAATAGACTTTTTCGGAAAGAAAGACCGCTGCCAATACTGCGGTGAAGTAGAGCAATTGATTGACGAAGTGGCAGAGTTATCCGAAAAGATCTCCGTCAAAGTGTTTGATATCAACGATGATGCTGAACTGGCAGAAAAATTTGGCGTGGTGGATGCCCCCACATTGGTGATTTTGGCTAAAGAAGGGGACGAGGTTGTTGATTATGGACTCCGCCTGATGGGCGCTCCTGCCGGGCACGAATTTACTACCCTGATCCACGATATCCTGATGGTTTCAGCCCGCAAAGCAGAACTGACTGAAGAAACAATCGCCTTTTTGGAAGGGCTGACCGAACCGATCCTGCTGCAGGTATTTGTAACCCCCACCTGCCCATACTGCCCGCAGGCGGTGCTCCTGGCCCATAAAATGGCCCTGGAAAGCAAATGGGTGCAGGCAGAGATGGTGGAAAGCACCGAATTTTATGAGTTGGCCAGCAAGTTCCAGGTCAGCGGTGTGCCTCAAACGACGATCAATTCAGGCAAAGGCCGGGTCGTTGGCGCAGTGCCGGAACAGGCGCTCGTCCAGCAGATCCAGGCATCTCTGGCAAACTAGTAATTACCGGTTTTGATACTTAAAATTTTGGCTGGGAAGGACTCCTTCCCAGCCTTTTAATAAATACCCTGCAACGAAAAGAGGAAAGAAGAATGGATGCAAAAGTAACCTGGAAGCACGAAGGGCTCACCTTGCAAGCCACCGCAGATACCGGTGGACAGATAGAATTGGTTTCCGAATTGGATAAGGGCGTGGAAGGTTTCCGCCCGATGGAACTGCTTGCCATGGGTTTAGCCGGCTGCACAGCGATGGATGTGATCTCTATTTTGAGGAAGAAACGCCAGGATGTAATAGATTTCGAAGTCCGGGTGCACACCGAAAAGGCGGATGAATATCCCAGGGTGTGGACAAAAACAGTGATCGAATATGTGGTCACCGGCAGGGGCGTGGACCCGGCGTCTGTGGAACGTGCCATGCAGCTCTCACGGGAGACTTACTGCCCGGCACAGAATATGCTGGGTAAGGCTGTCAATATCGAGACCAAATATACGATCATTGAAGCTGAATAGCCTAATGAAAGCAGAAATCGGTTTGGAATATCAAACCGATTTTTTGATTCTTAACCTATCCATTCGGAGAATTGGGTAAATTGCGGGGTTTACTGCTCCCCAGTGTGAGACAGGTCTATGCGGATCAACACCAGATTTTCAGCGCTTGCCCGCAAATCTTCCGGGTTCAGGTGACGGTCTGCATCTAGGCTCACCTGGTAATATTTTGCCAGACGTAAATTTGGCTGAAGGAACAGGGCTAATTCCCTGGACACATCTTCGGGGGATTCAAACACTTTTGCATTCCCCAGTGCCTTCTCTCCCCGAAGCACGATCTGGACCTCCGGTTTTGATTTGAGGTTGCGCCACCATTGCCGTTCGGGTTTGCTGGTTATTCGCACAACTTGTCCGGTTTGCGTGTAATTGACCGGTACGGTGATCATCCGCCCGCTTTTACGGCCTTTCAGGGTGATAAGCAGGGTGTTTCCACTGGTGATCCTGTGCAGCGGGGAAGGGAGGATCGCCTGGTTGAACTGGCTCCAGATTTGCATGAAAAAGCTCATTCCCTTGCTCCTCCAAATAGCAGATCAACGGACCTTACGGCGTGGCCGTTGGCAAAGGTTGTGACGGTACGCCGTCGATGTTGCCGGTAGCTTGCAAACTGGTAGCTGCGGATCCACAGTCGCAGGCAGTGACGGTTTTTTCAAAACGCACCAGCGTGCCTTCGTATTCAACATCGCCATTCTTTACCTGCCAGCCTTCAAGCACGAATGGAACCGCACTATCGGTAACGATCCATTCTCCATTGTACTTCCGGGCGATGTGAATATGCGTGCCTGTTGCGTTCCCGCCTTCACAGGAGGGATGCCCAAGTGGATCGCCTGCTTTTACTTCGGTGCCGGATGGAACGATTTCCCGGCCTTCGATATGCAGGTAAAAGATCACCCAACCGGTGCGTTCATCACCGTCGCCATCCAGGTCCAGGGTAAGGATGCCGGGCTGCGAGCGGACAACAACACCATCTGCCACCGCGCTGGTCCAGGCATTGCTGAGATAACATCCATTCGAGTCACCGGCGGGGGCAAAGTCGACGGCGGCTATCGGCGCGCCGCTGCCCCAGGCAGTGTGGGGGCCGCCGGTGAATGCCCAAATTTGCCCCGCCTGATAGGGCAGCAGCAGGGCAGGTTGGGTCAGGTTTCCGGGAATATGCGACTGCATTTCTTCCCAGGGATCGCCATAAAGCTGTTCCCAGGTCTTTGCCAAACCTTCCGGACTAATGGAGAGCCGGTACTGGTCAATCGGCATGATCTGGCTGAAAAAATATTGCAGCGACACGGTGGCGGCGTTCTGCCAGGGGTCTGGGCGTTCCAGGGTCTCGTCGGGCAGTTCCAGCTCGATCAGGTCTCCGGCGCGCCAATCGTAATAGCCATTGTTCAGCCGGTTGGCCGCCCAGATGAGCTGTTGGTATAAGCCCTGATACCTGGCGCTGCGGAAACGCAGCGGGTAGGCGGCAGAGGCCTGGGGTAAAGCCGGGTTGGTGAGCGCCCCGGACAGATATTCGGAAAGGGCCAGCAGCAGTTTTGGGCTGATCGAGTAGTTTTCAGCCACCAGGTCGATGATCTCCGGCCCGGTACGGTTGCGGTCTCCGGCAAATTCCTGGTAGGCGTTGAGCCAGCCGACATATTGTGCGGCAAACTCGGAGGTATCAAAATCGACTGCATCAGGGCCGTTGATAAACATACTGTCAGGCACGATTTGGAAGGATGTCCCCCAAAAGCTGCGGTAATAGATCGGGATCTGCATCGGCATGCCGGGCGGCAGGGTGCTGACATCTTTGGGGATGAAGCTATTGGCTTGCAGGATTTCCTCAACACTGGTGTTGAAGCGGACAGCCAGCGCGTCCAGGGTGTCACCGGTCTGAGCCGTGTATTCCACCAGCTCGCCGGGGTAATAGGTGGTGCGTTCGGGCAGCGGTGTGGGGGTAGGCCCTCCGGGGGTGGCCGAAGGGAGCGCCTGAACGAGGGTTTCACCGTTTATGGGGGTAGTCTGAGGCTGGCTGGAGGCAGGGGCACAGGCCGCAAGGCCGATAATGAGTGCTGCTCCCATCAGCCATGAAAGCATCTTTTTCATCATTCGAAAATTATTAATTAACTGTATCCTGGTCTTCAAATTCCCGCAAGATCCTTGCGGTATATGCACCTTTGACCGAAGCGGTGATGGTTTCGCCTTCTTTGATCATTGTGCCCAGGTAGGGTTCTTCGCCGGCAACTACTTGCCACCCGCTAAGGGTAAACGGAATTGGGCCATCTGCGGCGATCCATTCTCCATTATATTTGCGTGCTATGTGTATGTGGGTCCCCGTTGCACTGCCGCC
>QKGK01000351.1 GCA_003250455.1 Chloroflexota bacterium
AGCCAGCTCCCCGTTCCCGTGATTGCCAAAGAGGTCGGTTGGGGAATCTCTGCCCAGACGGCAAAGAGACTGGTTGACGCTGGTGTATCCACAATAGATGTTGCCGGCGCCGGAGGGACCTCATGGTCCCAGGTAGAAATGTACCGGGCTGAAACTGAAGCGCAAGCCCGCCTGGCTGCCGCGTTTATCAGTTGGGGCATTCCCACGGCTGAATCGATAAAAATGGTCAAGACTGCTGCCCCACAAACACCAGTGATCGCATCTGGAGGCATTAAATCCGGGATCGATATTGCCAAAGCGATTGCCTTGGGCGCAAATATGGGTGGTATGGCAGGTACATTTCTAAAGGCAGCAAATCAATCTTCAGAAATGGTTTCCCAAACCATTAACGAACTTGTCCGGGAGATCAAAGTTTGCATGTTTGGCGCTGGCGTCGGCAGCCTGGATGAATTGAAAAACACTTCCCTGTACAAACGCGCCGAATAATTCCAGGAAAGCAATTATTTTTTACGGAGAAAGAATGAGACTTTCAGAATTTTCAAATACCGCGATCCCCAAGATCGAAGCAGAAATGAAAGACATCCTCCTCTCCGCAAAACAAGCACATGATACTTCCCTCTACGATATGCTCTCATATCATTTAGGCTGGTCAGGTGAGGCAGTCTCACGCCAATCTCAGGGGAAGCGAATCCGCCCACTTTTCCTCTTGTTGACAACCGGCGCAGCCGGAGGCGACTGGGAAACTTCCGTTTCCGCTGCTGCCACCATTGAATTGATCCATAACTTCTCCCTTATCCATGATGACATCGAGGATAACAGTGAAGAACGCCGGGGAAGAAAAACGCTGTGGGTGCGGGATTCAATGCCCCTTGCCCTCAACGCGGGTGACGCCTTATTTTCAATCTCCTTTTTGGGATTAGCCCGCCTGGAGAAATTCCATCCCAACCAGACAATCGTTACAGCTTATTCTCTCATCGCCGAAACCTGTCTTACCCTGACCCAGGGTCAGCACATGGATATCTCCTTTGAGAATGCTGATAACGTGACCGTGGACCAATATCTGGAGATGATCTCAGGGAAAACGGGTGCTCTTCTCGCAGCCAGCACTGAACTTGGTGCCATATTAGCGGGGGTCAATCCAGAAGTACGCCAACATTACAAATCTGCGGGGCTGAACCTGGGGCTTGCCTTTCAGGTCGTTGATGATATTTTAGGCATTTGGGGAGATCCGCAAAAAACTGGTAAGTCGGCTTCCAGTGACCTGCTCTCCCGCAAAAAATCTCTCCCAATTCTGTTTGGACTATCCCGAAGCGGAAAGTTTAGTGAATTATGGGATCAAGAGATCACCCCTTCAAATGTTCACATACTAGCTGGACAACTAAAGATTGAAGGTGCTTATGACTATGCGAAAACTATAGCGCGTCAATATACCCAGACCGCCCTGGACGCAATCGAAAATGCCAATCCTGGCGGAATTTACGCTGAAGCCTTTGATGAGTTAGTCCGCAGCCTGACTCAAAGAGATTATTAACCATCGAATCGCTAGATAAATTCCACAAAAACCTGATTGCCTAGCAAATACCCCATCTCTGTCAGCCGAAGCCTTTTTCCGTCTGCCCCGCCCCACTCCACCAATTTTTTAGCTTCCAATTTTTCAATGATCTCCCCAAACACCGTGCGCATTTCGGTCCCAAACCGCTCCTGGAATCTTTTTTCGCTCACCCCCTCAATGAGCAGCCTCAACCCCAGCATCATGGTCTCATTCATCTCGCGCTCCAGCTCAATCGGTGTGCTGTCTTTGGTAACTGGGGTAGACGGGAGCCGTATATCCGACTCGTTTTCCAGGGCACGTAAATACCGCACTATGTTTTTCTCATTTTCCAGCCGTTCACCAAGGATACTCCCATGGGCACCTGCCCCAATGCCAATATAAGGCTCATTTAGCCAATATTGGCTGTTATGCCTGGAGACCATCAACATGCCATTTTCATCATTTTTTGCCCAATTGGAAATCTCATATTGTTGGAAACCTTTTTTTGATAAGAATTCACGGGCGAAATCGTACATATCGGCAGCTACATCACCGTCGGGAGAAGTCATTTTGCCTTCTTGGACGTATTTAGCAAAAGGAGTTCCCTCCTCAATCGTCAGAGAATATAAAGAGAGGTGATCAGGTTCCAGATCGGTCACATCCACTAAAGAAGTTCGCCAGCTTTCCGTACTTTGTCCCGGAATACCGAAGATCAGGTCCAGACTGATATTATTGAATCCCGCTTTTCTGGCATCCCTCACAGCCTGCTGAACATCCGAAAAATCATGCTCACGCTCCAGCAGCTTCAGTTCTCCCAAATTTGAAGACTGCACTCCCAGGCTGATCCGGTTGACACCTTGTTCCTGGTAACCTCTCAGGGAATCCAATGTCACCGTTCCGGGATTTGCCTCCATGGTGATCTCACAATCCTCACTCACCTTGAACACCTGACGTATTGTTCCCAATACCGCTCCGATGTCCTTTGGAGGAATCAGCGAAGGCGTCCCGCCGCCAAAAAAAATTGTATGGACATAATGAGAATCTTGAATTGGCTGATAGCCCTGGAAAAGTGTAATTTCCTTTTTTACTCCGGAAATATATGCGGGAATAAAATGATTCATTCCGGCATAAGTATTGAAATCACAATACCCACACCGATGCTGGCAGAAAGGAATATGGACATAGATACTGAGTGGCTTCATCCCCGCAGTATAACGCATTTTTTAGAAAAGTTTTTTCCGAAACTGGTATAATCCCGCGTAATGACTATCAATTCAAATCAAAACCAAAACGTCTGCCCGACATGCGGGACTCGGGTTAGCGATAATGCGGTCAAATGTCTGGTATGTGGGACCCAATTAAAAGCATCCCCTAAAAAATCTCCCCAACGGAAAGCAACTGCGTCAAGCATCCAGGGACCGCAAATGCCAATGTTTACCCTGAGCGCCCCTATCATTCTGGTTGGGCTGATCCTGTTATTGAGTCTGGGTGCGGGTTTTACCTATTTTGCCTTAGACCTCACCGGGAATATTGTCGTCCCAACAGAGGCGGAGACCCCAACCATCACCCCGCTGCCATCTACTACCCCTACTCTCACGGCACCGACTGCAACCATTACTCCACTGCCCACACCCACGCCATTTACCTATGTGGTCAAGGAAGATGATAGCTGTCTGGCAATTGCGTTTTTATTCAGCACCTCCGTGCAGGCTATCGTGGTGGAAAACGGGTTGGCTGCAGACTGTACAGACCTGTCCATTGGGCAGGAACTGCGTGTACCCCAACCCACACCTACGGCAACTCCTTTAGCCACCAGCACTCCTGGCAGCCAGCAAGCTACAATAGAAGCTTGTGATAAAGCCTACCATGTCGTTGGACAAAATGAGACCCTGAGTTACATCTCCCAGCTCTATGGGGTTCCGGTCGAAACCATATTGGAGTGGAGCGGAAAATCGGTCGATACTGCCTTCTACGGGGAAATGCTCACCATTCCATTATGCTTACGCAGTTCGGTGGCCGGGGCAACCGTAACACCCAGCCC